>JBAZZN010000230.1:0-5003 GCA_041658815.1 Thermoplasmatota archaeon | reverse complement strand
CACTCGCGCTTCGCGCTCGCTGCCTCGCTCGACGTGGCTCTGCCACGCGGTCGCTCGGCCGCCTTCGCCTCGCCCGCCGCCGCGTGCGAACGCAGTGTTACCCAATCCACCTGGACGTCGTTAACGACGACCGAACGCCACGTTCTTCCGGTCCGCGTGACCTGTGCGCTCGATGCTCTTTCCGGCTGGCCGCCCGGTCGTCATAGTCAACTACAAGATCTACAACGAGGCGACCGGGCGCCGCGCGGTGGAATTGACGCAGGCGATCGAGCGCGCGGCGGAGGGCACCCGCGCCATCGTCGCCGTTTGCCCGCAGACCGCGGACCTGCAACGTGTTTCCGCCGCCACGCGCCTCATCGTCCTTGCGCAGCACGTGGACGCGCTGCCTCCGGGTTCGGGAACGGGCGCGACGCTAGTCGAGGCGATCAAGGAAGCCGGCGCGGTGGGAACCCTCCTTAATCATGCTGAGCGCCGCCTCCAGCTCGCGGACCTCGCGGCATGCAGCGCGCGCCTCCACAAGGCGGGCCTCGTGCGCGTCATCTGCACGGACACCGTCGTCACGACCCGCGCGGCCGCGGCGCTTGAGCCAGAATTCCTTGCCATCGAACCACCCGAACTCATCGGCGGCGACGTAAGCGTGACTCGCGCTGACCCCGCCATCGTGCGGGACGCGGTCGAGGCCGCGCGAGCTGTCGCGCCCACAGTGCGCGTTCTTTGTGGCGCTGGCGTGAAGACGGGTGACGACCTAGCCGCCGCGCTGAAGCTGGGCGCGGGGGGCGTCCTCCTTGCGAGTGGCGTAGTGAAGGCGAAGGACGCGGGCGCGGCGTTCAAGACCCTACTTGCGGGTCTTTGAGCGCGAGAACGGGTCGTGGGCTTTTTCCGTGCTGCCACCTTCGATGGGGCATGGACCTCGTGCAGCTTGCCTTCTTGCTGGAGAAGTGGGTGAGCCTCGGCATCGGCCTCGTCGCGCTCGCCCTCGCCATCCTGAGCTTCATCGCTTGGCGACGCGAGCGGAGTCGCCGGATGGCGGTCGTCACTATCGGGTACGGCCTCTTCGCTCTCTTCGGCTTCCTCGTCGCTGGGGAGCCTTGGATCACGCGCTTGGGCGGGTACGCCGCCGCTGACGTCATAGAGCACGGGGCATCCGTCTTCGTCCTTGCGGGCCTGGTCGTGTTCTTCTTTGCGCTCTCGCGGGATTGAGATGGTCCGCGATCCCGAGCTCGAGTCCAGACGCCGCATCCACCAGACGATCCAACAGCATCCAGGGCTCCATTTCCGCGAGTTGCTGGGCCGCGTCGCTCTCGCGCAGGGAACGCTCCAGTACCACTTACATGGCTTGGAGGCCGATGGCCTCGTCGCCGTCTCGCAGGACGGCGGGTTCACGCGGTACTACGCGACGACCAGGGTCCGCCCCGAGGACCGGCCCCTGATGGACGCATTGCGCCGCGAGTACGCGCGGCGCATCCTCGCGCACCTTGTGGCGGAGGGACCGCTCACGACGCAGGCCCTCAGTGAGCGCATCGGAAAGGCGCCGTCCACCGTCTCATGGCACATCAGCCGCCTCGTGGACGCGGGGCTCCTCACTCGGACGCGCGCAGCGCAGGAAGTGCGTTACGCGCTTGTGGACCGAGACCGCGTCCTCTACTTGTACACGACGTTCCGCGGGAGCTTCACGGACCGTCTGGTGGACCGGCTGCTGGGATTGTGGGACTCGTACTGAGCTTGTCGGCCGCGAAGCGCAACACCAGGACGTAGAGCAGGAAGAGGCACGTGGCCACGAGGCCCGGCTGGATGAAGCGCACCAGGTCCGTGCCCACCGCGGCCCCATGGAGCGTAGCGAAGACGAACCCCCCATAAGCGAACATGTGGACGAGCTTGGGGTCCCACGGCCGCTGGAAGCTCTTCGCGTCTGCGAACGCGAGCACGGACGTGACGGTGAGGACCAGCGCGCTTGCGCCAACGACGAGTCCCACCGCGAAGTACGCGTCCGAGTAAGCGGGGTGAGGCACGCGCCGCGTGAGCACGAGCCACGCGTCCACCAGTCCAACGCCAACGTGAAGGAGGATGGTCACGGAGGCGACGACGCTGCTTGGAACGTGGATCGTGCGGGCGGCGCGGTGCAGCGCGCCAAAAGCGCGGGCATTGTACAAGATCCCCGTGAGGACGGCGAACCAGAGCGCGACAAGCGACACGAGAGCCGTGCCGCGGTCCAGATACCAGATCCACATCAGGATGCCCCCGTGTGCGTCACGATATCCGGACAACCGTCCTGGTCCTGGAATCCGTTGAACGTCTCGGGCCGCGCGGGGCACTTGTCAACGGCGTCCGGGATACCGTCGCCGTCCCAATCGCCAGGAGACTTCTGCACCGTGACGACCTTGTAGATGGAGTCGTCCCGACGAGCGTCCGCTATCTTGAGAAGTCCGCCAACTGACGCGACGAGGAGCACTGCGACGACGGCGAACACTATCACTTCACGCTTTCCAGACATGGTCACCAAACCCTTCGGAGGCGAAGAGCCGCCCATCCGTCACCCATAACGCTTCGACGCCGGACCACCCAGCGACCAGTCGAAGGCCCTCGTCGAGCGACATCACGCACAGCGTCGTGGCGAGCGCGTCCGCCTCCAAGCAGTCGCGCTTCGCGACCACCGTGACCTGCTCGTGCCGAGCGCCAACGCGCCCCTCGCGAGGATCATAGATGTGATCGACGCGTCCGCGTCTGCGCTTCGAGTTGCCAGACGTCGCGACGTTCCACCGCGTGTCCAGCACGCCCAGCGTCCGCCCCGGAGCGCTTGGCGTGTCGATCGCGACTGGCCCCGTGGGGCGCGCGATGTCCCCGCCGCCGTCCACGAATCCATCGACGCCCGCTCCGTCAAGGACGGCTTGCGCGCGGTCCACGATGTATCCCTTCGCGAGTCCATTGAGGTCCAACGGAGCGCTCGTGGTGACGATGGCCCCACGTACACGGTACCGCGCGCTGGTCGCTGGCGATGGCGCCTCGTCGGTCGCGCCGCGGATGAAGCGTTTGATAGCCTGCTCCCACGTACCGTTGGCGATGGAGAACGCGCCGCGCGTCCGCTCGTGGTACTCTTTCCCGCGCGTGACTAGCGCTGCGACGTGCTCGTCCTCCACGGTGCCCTCGCGGTTGAGGCGCGCGATCGCGCTTCGTTGGTCGAACGCGTCGAGGACCGCCGCAAGTTGGGTGACGCGCTCACGAGCCCGCTGGAGGACTTGCCGACCCCCCAATGAGCCATCACGAGCCCGGATGCGCCACTGGGTGTCACAGCAAGGGAAGTCGAGTGTCGCCTCAAGCGCCGTCGTGCTCGCGTTCATCATGGTCCTCCCTCTCGCCGTGCTCCTCCTCTTCGTTCTCCTCATGCTCGCCGCCTCGGGTTTGGACCTCCTGCACCGCAGGCTGGAAGTTGGGGTCCTCAGGCGGAGCGTCGCTTGGCAAGGCCGCCACTGGATCGTGCTTGGCGGGGAACGCGAGGGCGACGGAGGCCAGGACTGCGACGAAAGCGCCCACGATCGTCAATGCGACGAGCTTGTTGGTCGGAAGGGGGAACTTCATGTTTCCACGCATCCAAGCACAAGCTGGACCGACTTAGCCGTTCGAGTCCAGGCATCGAATCCTGGTACAAGACTCGAATCGCGAGTGCCCCCCGAGTGTACCGGCGCGATGGGGCCGCGTGTATTACGTTCGTAATACGACGAGCAAGGCTTCTCCTGGGGATCCGACGGCTGGTTCACCCTGAGCACCCTTTATGACGACGATGGACTGGTGCGTGCTCATGCCTCAGCACTCTGGGGAGAAAGCCACGCAGGCTCCCCTTCCGCAGAAGCGTCTCCTGCAAGTCGCCCTCGATGTGTACAACCTCCACCGCGCCATCGAGCTTGGCACGGAAGCCGTCGCGGGGGGCGCGGACTGGGTGGAAGCGGGCACGCCACTCATCAAGAGCGAAGGCCTCAACGCCGTCCGCGAGCTCAGGAAAGCGTTCCCGGACAAGCCCATCGTCGCCGACATGAAGATCATGGACACTGGCGGCATGGAGACCGAGATGGCCATCAAGGCTGGCGCGAGCATCGTGACGGTGCTTGGCGCAAGCGACGACGGCACCATCCGCGAGGCCGTCGAGGCCGCCAGGAAGTACGGCGGCAAAGTGATGGTGGACCTCATCGCCGTACCAGACAAGCCCAAGCGCGCAGCCGAATCCGAGAAGCTTGGCGCGCACTACATCGGCTTGCACGTAGGCATCGACGAGCAGATGAAGGGAAGATCGCCAGTGCAGATGGTGAAGGACGTGCGCTCCGCCACGAGCCTCCCCATCGCCGTGGCAGGGGGCCTCACGAGCGAGACGCTCGCACCCCTCATCGAGGCAGGCGCAAGCGTGCTCATCGTCGGGGGCGCGATCACGAAGGCGGCCGACGCGACGAAGGCCACGCGGCACATGCGCGAAGCCATCGACAACGTGCGCATCGTCGCCAGCGAAGGCATGAAGCGCTTCAGCGAAATTGACATCAGGAAGGCGTTCGATATCGCGAGCACCCCCAACGTGAGCGACGCCATGCACCGCGAGGGGTGCATGACCGGCATCACGCCGCTCCAGCAGGGCCTCAAGGCCGTGGGCCCCGCGCTCACGGTGCACGCGATGGATGGCGACTGGGCCAAGCCAGTGGAGGCCATCGACGAGTGCGCGCCAGGCACGATGCTCGTCATCAAGGTGGACGGCACGACCAAGGCCGTGTGGGGTGAACTCGCCAGCCACACCGCGAAGCGCCTCGGGCTCGCTGGGGTCGTCATCGATGGCGCCATGCGTGACGTGGACGAGATCCGCAAGATCGGCTTCCCCGGCTGGGCGAAGGTGTTCCGCCCCAACGCCGGCGACCCCAAGGGATTCGGGGAGATCGGGACGGAGATCGACTGCGGCGGCCAACGCGTCAGGACGGGCGATTGGGTCGTGGCCGACGACAACGGAGTTGTCGTGATCCCGAAGGAAGTCG
>JBAZZN010000229.1:0-5011 GCA_041658815.1 Thermoplasmatota archaeon | reverse complement strand
ATTCGTTCCGCATAACGGACTTCCAAGCCGCCGGTGCTCCGGGCGCGCACGGTGGCGCGCGCAAAGCCGCCAAGATCAAGCCACCCATGCCAGGAAAGATCGTCACGGTGAACGTGCAGGAAGGCCAAGAAGTGAAGGCCGGACAAGTTCTGCTCGTCCTCGAGGCGATGAAGATGCAAAACGAGATCGCGGCGACTGGCGTTGGCACCGTGAAGAGAGTGCACGTGAAGGCGGGGCAGAACGTCGAGGTCAAAGACGTGCTGATTGAGATAGAGTGAGGGCAGGGCACGATCGGCCTGTCCAGAAGCACACACTCTCTATCGAGAGACACGTGAGGCTCGCGACAAGCTTTCCGGCCAAAGTTCATGACTTGCGCTGTACTTGGCTGGATTGGCACGAGCGCCCACGGGCTCGGTTAGGGAGAGGCTAAGCGATGAAGACGAAGTTCATTGCCTGCGCGATTGCAGGCGCGTTCCTCATGACCCCACTCGCGTTCGGCAAGGGGCTCCTTCCCCTGAACCCGCTCGTGAATGGCGACTTTGACACATACATCACGCCGGGCATGGCCGCAGTGCTCCAGCCCGTTGCAGATCACTGCTTTGGCGTGGGACACCAAGCGGTCTACCCCTACAAATCCGAATGGGCCGCCTACATCTTGAAAGGGGTGAACGACCCCCCCTGGCTTGTCCAGCAGGCACAGGACGATCCAAACGGAACTGCCGGGAATTTCACCGGGTACCCAGTAGCGTATGCAGGGGAATATGCCGCAGCTCCGAAGAGAACCTACGAGTGCGATCCCGATCACAAGGACCAGGAATCAGTGAACGCGTGGGAGGCTAGTCGCGACCAAGGCCTCGGTTGGGGGAAGGACGCGAGCACGCAGATCAAGGACTACTCTGGCGACGGGGACCGAGAAGCCGTCTTCGGCACGGACAGCAGCGCGTTCCTGTACCAGAGCTATGATAAAGCTGGATTGACGCAGCAAGCGTGGAGCGCGGACTTTGATAGCTTCGACTTCACTCTCGAGGCGGGGAACATCCGGAATGGCGCGGAGATCGAGATCCCCTTCTCGTTGACTCCCGGCTACATGCAGAGCCCGTACGTAGGCATCTTCTACGAAGGCTTCATCCATCTCAATGTGACGAACCAGATGGCGCTCGACGGGAACGGCCACGTCCAACTCGATCCGATAGCCGACGGCTACATCACGTGCCCGAAAGCCTACCCGCCGTGCGAGACGTTCAAGGACGCGTATTATAACACAAATAACACAAGCGCCAACCAGCACAAGCTGCTTGGCGAGATCCGATTGTTGTATACCAAGTTCCTGAACTTCGGTGACGCCACCGAGCACGTCGTCATCGATGACGTCGCCTACATCGGGGCCAAGACGATGGTGGAGACCGAGCCGAACCCGAACCCAGGCGCCTGAGCCTCTCAACAAGATATCTCAGGCCCGCGACTTGGGCCCGAAGCTCCTTGACAGACTTCACGCTCAAGTCGCGCACACGCTTTCCCGATAAGTTCTGTCACCTTGGGGACACACCCTCCGGCCAAAGTTCATGATAAGCTCAGCGCTTGGGTGAGGCGATGCGGGCGCCGGCGCGTAGCCGCGCCGCGCGCTCAGATAGGGAGGCCAAACGATGAAGACGAAACTTATTGCCTGCGTGATCGCGGGCGCGTTCCTCATGACCCCACTCGTGTTCGGCAAGGGGCTCCTGCCCCTTAACCCACTCGTGAATGGTGACTTCGACACGTACGTCACGCCTGGCATGGCGCAAGCGCTGCGCCCTGTGGCGGATCGTTGCTTTGGCATCGGGCACCAGGTGCTCGATCCCCTTGGCTCGTCATGGGAACACTCCACCGAGGACCACGTCAACGCAGTGGGAGACGAGTTGAATGCTGCCAACCAGTCGGCGCAAGGCGGCAATGTGACTGATGCCGCCAATCATACCCAAAGCGCTGCTAACTTGACCGCCGAGACGGACCCGAACTCCACGGCGGATTACGTGGGGACCTACCCTGAGTTGATCACCGGCAACCCCTCCTACCCTTACTATTGTGACCCGAACTACAATGAATTTGCCATGCTGAACGCATGGAATATCAGTCGCGACCGCGGACTCGCTTGGAGCAGCGAGAAGGTCACCTTCACGGACAACAACGGCGATGGCGACCAAGAAGCCGTCTTCAACACCACGCCTGGCGCGTTCTTGTACCAGGCCGCCGCCTCGACGCAGCAGGCGTGGAGCGCAGACTTTGATAGCTTCGAGTTCACGCTCGAGTCTGGCAATCTCCCGCCTGGTGCATATATACAAATCGGTTTCTCCGTCGTCCCGGGCTATCAGCAGAACCCGTTCATCGGTGTTTGGTGGGACGGCATCCAGTTTAACAAGAAAAACATGACGCTTGACGAGCAGGGCCGCATCCACCTCAACCCAATCAAGGACGGCTTCATCGTGTGCGCCGTTTACACGCCGTGCACCGATTTCCAGAAAGCGTACAGCGTGGGGGATGAGAAGGCCAAGCACAACCTGCTCGGGCAGGTCCGCCTCGTCCAGACGAGCTTCTGGGGCTTCGGTAATCCCAGCGGGCACGTCGTCATCGATGACGTCGCCTATGTCGGGGCCAAGACGATGGCGGAAACCGTGCCCAACCTGAACCCCATGAACGTCTTGTGAGGCCCTCCCATGGACCGCATGAAGCTCTCGATAATCATCGCCATGGCTGCGCTCGTGGCCGCGCCCCTCGTCCTCGCAACGCCCGTCCCGGTGGACACGCTCCGCGGCGGCTCCTTCGAGGGGCCGGAGGGGTACGCCCAATCCGGCTGGCAGCGCGACTTTGGTGGCGCGAGCCAAGTGGACACCACGCACGCCCGCACTGGCCTGCAGTCAATCAACCTCGGGCCAGAGTATCCGTGGCACACGAGCGGTGAGATGGGAAAAGTCACTGCCATCCCCTCTTCTCTCGTGTATGTTGGGCCCGAGACCGCGCCAGGATCGCCCGAGGTCGCGACGTCCGCGATCAAGTTCAGCAACGTCTCGCACGTGGCTGTCTGGTCGCTCACCACGAGCGTGTATGGATCGACGGGCCTCCAGATCGTCCTCCAACTTCGGACGCAGCCCTTCACGCAAGCGTTCCCGCCGGTCTTCGTGGCGTCTAGCTCTTACTGCGTCTACCAGACGACGCCGTGGACGCTCGAGAGCAGCGATGAGTGGGCGCCGCACAACGCCACCAAGACGGACACGTTCCAGCTTGCGGACGACCGCTGCCAGCACGACATCGGTGAGCCCCAGACGCTGGCCGATCTCCGGAATGACCCCCTTGTGACGGATGCCAGCGTGTTCTCCGTCACCATCCAATCACTGCCGCCCAATGGGCCGTACCCTGCGGGTCACCCCATCTACGTTGACGACCTCGGTCTCTTCATCGACGGTCCCGACCTGCCCGCAATGGGTTGACCTGTCGCCACTCCCGCGTGCAGCATCGTGGCCCCAATGGAGGACCACTTGGGGCAAGGCCGAAGAGGCTCGCTCAGGACGGGGAGTGTTGCCCGTGGAAATGGATATAGCCACGTTGACGGATGAACCCAGGAAGCCCATTCTTAGGGATTGGGAAATGCACGCGCTCGTGCGCACGCAGTAGGGAGATTGGAGTCATGAACAGCGGTTCAACGCGAAACAGTCGAATCATCTCAGGAGCATTCGTTTTCGTCCTCGTCGTCAGCGCCATTCCGGCGAGCGCGACGCTGCTTTCACCTCCCGCGACGACGAGCAACACGAGCGCCGTGCGCTTCTGCTCGCCCCAAGTGGGCGGCATCCACGCCGGAGAAGCCGCGCTCCTAGCGGCGTGCGCGGGCATCAAGCTCGCCAATGGCGACTTCGAAGGCGCCGACGTGGCCGCGATATCAGCCGCGCGCCTCATCTATGGTGACGCTGTTCCAGCCCGCGTGCTCGAAACGTACGCGCACGAGTACGCGTTCATCCAGAACCCTGTACTCAACCCAGGCTTCCAGATCGATGAGTCGCACCCCTACTCGTCCCCCCACGCGGGCTTCTGGACTGGCGATTACTCGATGGCGAACGGCATGCTGGGCTTGTCTGGCGCGCAAAGCGCCACGCAGCTCTTCGGCGCCGCCGCGAGCGACGCTTCCTCGAACACGGGCACGGGGAAGTCTTATTACTGGGGCCCCCAGGGCCTTTCGCTTGACTATTCCGGCGCGGGCACCGTAAATGTCACGCTTGGTGAGATCACGACAGGCACGCAGTGGATCATCACGGTCGCCCTCCCCGCGCAAGCGTCCCTCGACCACGCCGCGTTCGACCTGCTCCAAGAGTACCGCAACGAGAAGATCCTCCTCAACGGCCAAACCCCCGGCAACGAGTCCCCAGTGACGGATGTCCTCCCTGTGTCCGCGCTCGTCAGCATCACGCTCACCCCCGGCACGTCGCTCGTGGTCGACAACCTCGCGCTCACGGGCGCCGCGTACGGACCTGACCCGAAGGTCGCTATCAACCTGGACGACCCGTCCTCCAACGATGTCGTCACGCGCGTCCTCCCCACCGCAGACGACACCGTGCCCGCGAGCAAGACTTGGGCGGCAACACTCCCCGCGCATGATGACGTGAGCACGCTCATCATCCCGCTCGCGTTCGCGCCCGCGGTCCTCGCCGGCGCTCCTGGCGCAGTGGGCGACAACGTGCAAGGCGCCGCGTCCGGCACGTGGACGCTCTTCGTGGCCGCGATCCAACACACTGCGAGCGGCCCTCGCGTCCTCACGCCCACGAGCGGCATCGTCAGCCTCGATGGCGGCCCGCTTGGCAACACGATCACTTCGACGGTCTCGCCGTTCGACTCCATTGGGCCCCTCGCGGCCCAAGACGTCACGGGCAAGCTGTACGCCCAGTTGCTGGCCGCGCAGGGAATGGACGACGTGAACGGCGGCGTCGTGACGCTCGACGTGAACGCGACGCATTCCGTTTTCGTCCACGCGGACGTGAGCACCGCTGAA
>JBAZZN010000228.1:0-5012 GCA_041658815.1 Thermoplasmatota archaeon | reverse complement strand
AGCAAGGTCGTCGCGATCCACAATGGCGTAGATTTCTCGAAGTGGAGCACGCACGCGGAGCGCGATTACGGGAACCCATCCAAGGTCGTGCTCTACCTCTCCCGAGTCTCGCGCCAGAAAGGGCCCATGTCGTTCCTCCGCGCAGCCAAGCGCGTGCTCGAGTTGGACCGAAGCGTCCGCTTCGTCGTCGCGGGCAAGGGCGAGATGATCCCCGAGATGATCCGCTACTGCATCCAGGAAGGAATCAGGGAGAGCGTGACGTTCACTGGGTTCGTGCCTGATAGCGAAGCACAGAAGCTCTACGAAGTGGCGGACGCGTACGTACTTCCAAGCGTGAGCGAGCCCTTCGGCATCAGCGTGCTGGAAGCCATGACGAGCGGCTGCCCCACTATCGTGAGCAAGACGACTGGTGTGGGCGAAGCGCTCACGCACGTCCTCCGCGCCGAGCATTGGGACAGCGACGAGATGGCCGACCAGATCCTAGCCGTCCTTCGCCACAAGCCGCTGCGCGAAGCGCTCGGCCGCAGCGGCGCGCTCGAAGTGCGCAAGTTCACGTGGGAGCGGTGCGGGCGCCGGACCCTGGAAGCGTACGAGCAGGCGGCGGCGCTCGTGAAGGAACGACTGGCGGTGGCTGCGTGATCTCCACCTGGGAGGCGTGCGCGTGACCGACGTCTGCTTCTACTTCGAGGTCCACCAACCCGTGCGCCTGCGGCGCTCGCACGTATTCAACATGCCAAGCGGCGTGGACTATTGGGACCACGAGAAGAATCGAGAGATCTTTGAGCGCGTGTCGAACAAGTCCTACGTGCCGACGAACAAGCTGATCCTCGATCTCATCAAGAAGCATGGTGGCGCGTTCAAGGCGAGCTACTCGCTTTCTGGCACCTTCGTCGAACAGGCCAAGCAGTTCAGACCTGACGTGATGGACTCGTTCCGCGACCTCGCGGACACGGGCTGCGTCGAGTTCCTGGACGAGACGTACTACCACTCGCTGGCGGGGCTGTGGGAGGACCAGTCGGAGCTCAAGACACAGATCCAGGAGCACCGCGACCTCATGCAGAAGGAGCTAGGCGTGAAGCCGACCTTCTACCGCAACACGGAGCTCATCTACGACAACCGCATCGCGCGCACCATCGAATCCCTCGGGTACCTCGGCATCGCGACGGAGGGGACGGAGCGCATCCTGGGGTGGCGCTCGCCCAACTACGTGTACCGCCCGTCCCACGTAGGCAGCAAGCTCGACGTGCTCCTCAAGAACTACCGCCTCAGTGATGATATCGCTTTCCGCTTCAGCACGGGGCCCTCTTGGCCCGAATGGCCGCTCACGGCGCCCAAGTACGCGGATTGGCTCGGGCAGCAGCAGGGCCAGTCCATCAACCTCTTCATGGACTACGAAACGTTCGGCGAGCACAACTGGGCCGAGTCCGGGATCTTCAAGTTCCTTGAGGCCGTGCCTGGCGAGGCGCTCAAGCGCGGCGTGGGCTTCAGCACGCCAAGCGAGGTCGCCAAGAAATGCGAGCCCGTCGGTGAGATCGAGGTGCCCTTCGCCATCTCGTGGGCCGACAGCGAGCGCGATGTCAGCGCTTGGCTTCACAACGAGATGCAGCAGCAGTGCTTCAACACGCTGCGCGAGCTCGCGCCGTACGTGAAGGAAGCGAACGACCCCGACATCACGCACTCGTGGCGACTCCTCCAAACGAGCGACCATGTGTACTACTGTACGACGAAGCACATGGGCGACCAGGACATCCACATGTACTTCTCGCCGTACGACTCGCCGTATCAGGCGTTCATCAATTACATGAACTGCATCGTGGACCTCAAGAACAAGGTGTTCCAACGGCTTCGCCGGTAATGCGCCGCTGATGCGCGTTGAACCACTGGGGCGAGTGTGGTGGCGCGATTCCCTCGCGCGAGTCACGTCATGGGGACCGGCGGTTCACCGAGGGACAGGAGGTTCTTCGACGGTTTCAAAGTGACCCTCTCACGGAGTGCGCTGGAGTTCTGAAGGTCACTGCCCCACTGGAGCAGTCAGGTCGTCATTGCTGAAGTACGGCTTGTAGGTGACGTGGTCTGGGCGCTGCCCGTCGGGTGATTCGAAGAACGCTCGCCAAGTGGTCGATCCACCTGGGTCGAGCGAGCTTGGGACTGTTTGGCCATGGGCATTGCCATTCCAGTCGTATGTTGCACCGTTCACGTGGACCGTCAGGCACGAGCTGCAAACCTTCAACGTGGTCGGTCCAATGTTCGTGATCTTGACGTCCACATATGGTCCCGATGAGTAGCAACTGCCGTCGTAGGAGCTGGCGAAACTGCACGCTGTCCCAGCCCCAAGTGCCTCAAACTTCGCCTGGTCAGAGAGATGCGCCATGATAGCATCTACCACATAGTCTGTTTCTTGGAGTTTGACACTTCGGTTCTCGGCGAGGGTCGTGTTGAGGTAAGCAGTCAGTTTGCTGTACGACGACGTGTAGGTGTGGTTGAACTGGGAGTATGGGATGCTGCGAAGGAGGACTGAGTCACCATAGGAGCCGTATTTTGGCGCGAAGTCGTCCTCGCGGAAACTCCAGTTCTGCGCGAGCAGCGCCCTTCCATCAGTGTCTATGACGGCGAGGCTTGCCGTGCCAGACGACTTGACGGTTGCACCGCCTGAGTTCGTCAGAGACAGGGTGAACGTGTATGCGTTGGCCGACGAGTCGTGGCTGAAGTCAAGCTTCCCCTTGTCGGGGGTTTGGTCAATGATTCCAGCGACCAGCGGGGCCGTGGCTCGAACGTCGTTCCATTTGCCATCTGCGCCACTGAAATCGACACTGAAGGTCACGCTTCCTGGGTACGGGGCCTCGCTCTTGGCGAGTAGCGTGTCAGCGTATTCGACCGACCAGGCGTGGATGCTGCTCCCGAATGCATTCTTGCCCGTTGAGTAGCCGGATGCGGTGACGTCTTCGGACCGCGACAGTAGAACCTTCCCATTCGCATCCGTAATAGTGATGGTTGCCTGGCCCACGACCACAACTTCAGAGCCGTCACTCGCCGTGAAATCGAGCCAGCTATAGTAGGCCTTGCGATCATCATCGTGGCCGGCAAGAACTCGAAGGTGATCCGCGTGAGAGGCCTTGGCAACGGGCGTCGAACTCACAGCAGGCGACACGCTTGCCGGTGCGGGAGCCTGTGCATCCGGTGTTGATATCGAATGAGAAGGCGCTGAGATCGAGTTCTGCTGGACGCTCGATGAGCCTTGTGGCCCAGCGCAGCCCGCGAATGTGGCCATGATAACAGCGATGGCGAATAGCTTGGATGACATTCTCTCCCCTGCCGCCGGGGCGTCAAACGGGCTGGCCGCGAGATAAAGCCCTCTCGTCACCCCGAGTGACACCTATAAGCGAGGACCACACCGCGGCAGGCTGCCGTTCAGACCAGTACGCGAATGAACCCGTGACAGGGCCATGCAGCCGACGGGCCGCACTTGCTGAGACAATAACCGGCACTGCAAGAGGCATCAAGGGGCGAACCTTCATGCTGCCCTCGCGCACCTGCGGTCGCATGCAGGGAAGGCGGGCTCTTGTTCTCGTTACGGTGCTCCTTTTGGCAGGCTGTGCGAGCCCCGGCCCCTCACCAAGTCCCGCGACCTCGACCATCGAGCCCCCGCCATCAATCAACAGTTCACAGACCAACTCAAGCGAAACCCGCGTCTCAACCCCAAGTCCACCGCTGGCAACTCTCGCAAACGAAACGCCTACGAACAGCCTTGCATCCGCAACAGACGCGCCGACGCCCGCAATTCCCGCGGGTCAGCCAAACTCTACCAACCCAAGTTCGAATCACTCTGACGACAGGCAAGCCGAAGTGGTTGTCGAACGAGTGGGCTCGCTGGCTCTCCCACCAAGAACTGACAATGCGAGCCGCCCAAATGGGTTGTCTGGAAGTTCAGCGGTCTGGCTCGACAACCAGCTGTTCATAATTGGCGGTACGCTCGCGGATGGGACGCTTTCAGACGCCATCTACTCGTTTGATCCTGCCACGAATCAGACTCTCCTCCGAGCAAAGTTACCAACTGACCCAAACGCATCTGGTGGCGGCAGGGCTCATGGGGCTACGGTCTTGTTGGGGCGCGCGATATACTACTTCGGCGGCGCGGTTCGCCTCGGATGCGTCACAGGCACGGCGCCCGATTGCGAGAAGATACCATCGGCCTCCAAGAGTATTATTCTCTACGAACCCGACTCGCCGGTTTCAGAGCATAACCCACAAGTAGCTGCGCTGATCCCGGACTTCGGAATTTGGGGAGAAAGCGCAGTCGCGTGGGGTGGGCAGGCATACTTGTTCGGTGGGACGGGCGGGGCCGGCGGGATTGGTAGCTCTGACTTCGGATTCAGCAATCGAATCATCCTCTTTGACGTCGGGACCCAAGGGGCAAGCGTCGTAAGTGTAAGGCTCCCGTTCAACGTCAGCGATACGGCCGTCGCTCTCGCGGGAAACTCGGCGTTCATCTTTGGCGGGATCGGCCAGAATGACCCCACGAACAACACTTGCCCCGCGACCCAGCGATACGATCCCGAAACAGGCGACCTTGTTCAAGGCCAGCCGGCCGCCCAATGCTCCTCGAACAGTGTGGTCCGCGTGAACCTGACACCCGTCACCGTTGGCACTGTGAGTGTTGTGGCAACCTTGCCAAATCGGGTCTATCATGCAGGCGCAGGCATTCTCAACGGGACCATCGTGCTTGTCGGTGGATCGACGCAAGCGCTTGGCGTGGTCTTCTTTGATCCGGCAAATGGCACGAGTCGGACGGGGGCCTCCACCGACATGTTGCCGTTGTTAGCTCCAGCCGTAGCATCGGGCGGCGGAAGCGTCTGGGTCATCGGCGGGCTCCATCACAATGACGTGTGGCGCGTCGATTCGCCACTTTCGAAAACCGTAACTGGTCACCTTTCTGGCACGCTCGGGCGGCGCTAGCATAGGTCGCACCGGCAACGCCTCGACGCAAACCGAAAACTCTAGGTCAAGTTCAGCTA
>JBAZZN010000227.1:0-5012 GCA_041658815.1 Thermoplasmatota archaeon | reverse complement strand
TGGCGAGGAAGAGGAGTGCGCGCATGCGCCGGGAGCCGCGACGGCGGGAGATAAGCTTTCTTGGCGCCGCGTCATCGGAGGGGTCAGCATGGAGTGGTCGGAAGCCATCACGGCCGCCCGCGATGGGTGCTGTCTGGAGGTCGAGGTCGTTCCTGGCTCGCGCGAATCGCGCTTCCCCGCGGGGTTCAACGAGTGGCGTGGCCGCATAGAGGCCAAGGTCCGCGCTCCCCCTGAGGATGGCCAGGCCAACGCTGAACTCGTGCGGTTGGTCGCCCAAGCCCTCAAGGTGCCGCCAGGGCGCGTCCACGTGTCCAGCGGCGCCACGTCCCGACGCAAGACCGTGACCGTCACGGGGCTCGATGCGAAGGCGGTGGTCGCCTTGTTGGCTGGCCACTTCGGCTGATGGCCGTGGAGACAAAGCTTTAACAGAAAGCCGCCATCGGAGCGCTGAACCGGGGACGCCGTCCCCCTTCACATCTCACCCTCATCCGGACGGGAATGGCGCAAGCGCCCTTCTCCAATCCGCGTGCGCCCTTCTTGGGGCAGGCTCGAGTCAGGAGCCAACGGCGTAGTGCCCGGTTCAAGGAGACATCACTCATGTCAAATCCAGGTCTCAACATTGACCCTACCACTACCAAGTACCTCATCCGAGCGAGCATCAACGCGGATGGCGTCGTGGAGAAGCCCGACGTCGTAGGCGCCATCTTCGGTCAGACCGAGGGCCTCCTCGGCGAGGACCTTGACCTTCGCGACCTCCAGAAGTCCGGCCGCATCGGCCGCATCGAAGTCGTGATCGAGAGCAAGAAGGGCAAGAGCATCGGCGAGGTCGTCCTCCCGTCCTCCCTCGACAAGATCGAGACGGCCGTCATCGCGGCCGCCCTCGAATCCATCGACCGCGTGGGCCCCGCCAAGGCCGAGATCCGCGTGAAGGGCATCGAGGACGTCCGCTCCGTCAAGCGAGAGCAGGTCATCCTCCGCGCCCGCGAGCTCCTCTCCGGCCTGGGCGACGCTGGCATCGGCCAATCCGAGAGCATCATGGACAGCGTGCGCGAGAGCATGCTCGTCGCTGACATCGTGTCGTTTGGCCCCGAGCGCCTCCCCGCCGGCCCCAACGTCAGCAAATCAGACTCCATCATCGTCGTCGAGGGCAGGAACGACGTCGCGAACCTCCTCAAGCACGGCATCAAGAACGCCATCGCGGTCGAGGGCACGAACGTGTCCAAGACCATCATCGACCTGTGCAAGGACAAGAGCGTCATCGCCTTCGTGGACGGCGACCGCGGCGGCGAACTCATCCTCAAGGAACTCATGCAGGTCGCCGAAGTCGATTTCATCGCCCGTGCGCCACGAGCCAACGAGGTCGAGGAGCTGACCCAAAAGCAGCTCATCAAGTCCCTGCGCAACAAGATCCCTGCGGACCAGTTCCAAGAACTGTACTCCCTCGAACAAGGCCGCGCCCGCGACACGCGCGACAACCCCCGTGGTCGCGGCGGCCAGCAGGGCCGCGGCCCAGGTGGTCGCCCCATGCTCGATGAGGAGGACGAGACGGAGGACGTGGACGTCAACTCACCCATCGAGGGCGTGGACATGTCCCCAATGGTCCGGCGGCCCGAGCCACAGCGCCAAGAGCGCCGAGAAGAACGCCGCGGTGGCGGAGAACGCCGGGATGACCGCCGTGGTGACGAGCGCCGCGGGCCCCCCCGTCACGAGGGTGGCCGCGGCGAGACGCGCGACAGCGGTCGCGGAGAGGCCCCGGAAGGACGCGGCCCGATGCGCGAGGAACGCCGCCCCGAAGGCCGTGGACCACCCCGCGGCGAGGGACGCGGCGAAATGCGCGAGGAAAGCAGGCCGCAACGCCCCGAACAGCGTGAAGAACGCCGCGGGCCCCCGCGCGAAGAGCGCATGCCCCGCGAGGAACGCATGTCGCGTGCCGAGGGCGAGCTCGAACCGGCGTTCGGCCGGACCGAGCCCCCCGCCATGCGCGAGAGCGCCATGGCAGCCGAAGCAGAGCCCATGGAACGCGAGAGCCGCGGCGGTGCGGACCGCGAGCTGCCAGAAGCTGGCCGCCCCAAGGGCGAGCGCGAGGGCAAGTTCATCGAGATCCTCGAGGAGCTCTCGGGCAAGCTACAAGCCGTCCTCCTGAACGACCAGCTTGAACGCATCGGCGAGAAGGTCGCCGTGCGGGACCTCGCTGACACGCTCAAGAAGGACGTCGCGGGCGTCACCATGGTCGTGTTCGACGGCGTGGTCACGCAGCGGCTCATCGACATCGCCCTCGACAAGAAGATCGGCACGCTCGTTGGTGTGAAGACCGGCAACATCACGAAGAAGCCGAACGCGGTCGATGTCGTGACGCGCGCAGACCTGGCGTGAGCCAGGTCAAGCGCGTCGAGACATCGGACGCGTGAGCGCTTCTTCGTGACGCGACGCGAGGGCCGAAGGCCCGGTGCCCACAGGCACGCGTCGCAAGTCACGAAGAAGCCGAACGCGGTCCGAATCGTCACGCGGGCGGACTTGGCGTGAGCCGAGTCCTCCCGCGTGATGCCCTATATGGTGCTTTTCCTTTGTTTCCGCTGAACCAGTGTCGGCGCTGGTACCACGTCGTCGGCGTGGCTTCGGAACGAGGTATTATCCGTCGCCATGGCACGCTATCACGCGGCGCATGGCTACCACGTCGGCGAGTAGAGTTCTACCCCGTCAGTCTGCTGATGCCAATGTCAAGCTCTTGACGATGCGACGTGTTCTTCCGGTGGAGCCGGAGAAAGGACGAGGTTGCGCGAAGACTATAAGTATCCTGCCCTTTTTATAGGGGCTCAAGGTGGGTGCGTTGCAGAAAGACGAACTGATCCAGATGCATACCCTGCTTTGCCAGATCAAGAACCACCTCCAAAGCACGGGCGTGGCGCCTTCGACCTCCTTCGAGGAGTACGAAACGCTCGGCATTTCGCCGGTCCACGTGCATCGTTCCAAGGGGGAGCACAAGCGAGCCATCTTCCTCCTCGGAAAGGAGTTGGCGCACTTCGCGGCCCACGGCGAGCTTTCTGGCCCCGCCCTCGTGAGCAATCGCTTCGCAGCACTGGCAGGCGCCCGGGAACGGCCCCTCGCCAGACTGTGAATCTGACACACTGGAAAAGCGGCCCCATTTAAGGTGGGGTTCCTGCCAGAGATAGGGGCATGGTCCTCCGGCGTGCACCCCTGGTCTTGGGGGCCATCGTCCTCGTGGCCTCGGCTGCCATCGCCGCAGTCCTCCTCTCGTACACCAACTCCTCGACCGTCACGGTCACGCTCAAGGCGCCGCCCGTGATCTGGACCGCCGGCCCCGACTCGAGCGGGAACGTGTTCGTGTCTGGCATGGCCATCAGCAGCAATGCGACCTACTTCTCGATCACGCTCAAGCCAGTGCCTGAAGCCAACGTCACCTGGTCGAACCTGACGACGGTCAAGAACCAGGACTCCAGCAGCGTGACTGATGTCACGGTCACTGGGACGAGCCTTGCGGCGTACACGGCCTACACCACCGTCGCGCGGCTCGAGTTCTACGACTACGCGGCTCCAAGCACCATCGTCGCGACGCTCGACCTCACTCAAGCCTCCCCATCAGCGGACCTTGGCGCGCTCACCGCCGGCCAGCAGCTCTTCGCGAAAGCCTACATGAAGGTCGCAAGCGGAACGGGCCAGCAGAACATCCCAGCCAGCATCACGCTGAGCTTGACCGTCACGCCGTGAGGCTGATGCGCTCCTCCCTGCCCGCGCTCCTAACGCTCATCCTCATCGCCGGGCTCACGCACGCGACGCCCACGCTCTCGCTTTCGACGAGTTCCACGGCAACGCTAGCTTTGCTATCAGGCGCGACGGCACCTATCCAACTTACCGCGATCGCGCCAAGCGTCACCATCGGCGCGAATGCGACGCAACTCGCCGCCAGCGCCGTTTCAGCCGGCATCGCGGTCCCCACGAGCACGAACCTCACGGCCGCCGCCGACACCACGGCCTCCGACCTCCGCATCCGCCTGAGCCACATCAGCACGTCAGGAACGGGCGTCTCCGAGTGCGTGTCGTGCAAGCTGCAGCTCGTGTGCGGTGGCACGACGAGCGACCAGATCGTCATCACGCTGGGCGCCGTCGCGAACGCCACTGGCAGCTACCAAACAGCGGGCGCGGCGGGCACGAACTGCGCGACGTGGTACATCTGGAGCGTCGCACAAGGCACGCTCGTCGCGGACAAGACCGCGACACTCAACTTCGACTTGGATGTCCAGCCGTCAGGCTCCAGCTTCCCCAATGCGACGTACGTGTCGCTGAGCGTGAGTTGGACCGTGTAGGCCACAGCGGCAATCGGACGTTGGGGGAGCGGACTCTCCCAGGCCGACTCGCTAGCTCAGGAGCTTTGTCATGAGGTAGGCGTCCTCGCCGTCCGCGTAGTAGCGCGGGAGCAGCTTGCGTTTCTCGAAACCCAGCTTCTCGTACAAGCGGGTGGCGCGCTCGTTCGTGATGCGTACTTCGAGGTTGACTCGCCGGATGCCGCGCGCCTGGAAGCGCTCCTCGAAGAGCCGCACTAAGCGCGCGCCGATGCCGCGGCCGCGCGTGCGCTCGTCCACAGCGAGGATGAGGATACGCGCCTCGTACGCGCGTTCGATGACGCCCAACAGGAAGCCCTGGATGCCCTCGCGGCTCTCGGCCACGATGAAGCCGTCAGGGTACAGGTCGCCAAGCTGCAGGAAGAGGCCGCCGTCGTACGTCTCATTGAGCGAGCGGTTCGCGAGGCGCACGACCTCGAAGAGGTCCTCGTGCTCGAAGTTGCGGAAGTGCAACAACGACGACGTGGCCATCACGGCGGCATCGAGCCCACGCCAGCATAATGGTTGCCGCGTCCACGGCCCAGGGGCACAACTCCTCCCTTGGATTCTAACGCCAAGAAACAAAGAACCCAAGAATCCAATCTGACTGCGGGCTCGCTCGACGCCTTGGCTTCTTGGCTTATTGGATTCTTGGCGTGGACGAAGCTGCCGCAG
>JBAZZN010000226.1:0-5014 GCA_041658815.1 Thermoplasmatota archaeon | reverse complement strand
CGTCCATCTTCGGGAGCATCGCCGTCGTGCCGGGCTTCGGCGCGCAATCCAGCTTCATCGATATCAGCAACCCGCTTGACCCGCAGCTCCTTTCACAGACCGAGAAGAGCAACGTGTCGCACCGCGGCTCGGCCGTCATCGCCTATCCCAACGGCACGCTCATCGCGCTCTTCAGCACGGGCTACGGCATGCAGGCGTTCGACATCACTGACCCCACGCACCCCACGCTTGCCTCGGACGTGCACCTCGCGCGCGGCCACAAGCTTGGCGTCGTGCCCGGCACCCCCATCGTGTACAACGCGAACAGCATGGGCGGGACGAAGTCGCTCCCCGGCGGCCTCCCCGACCCAGAGAACAACCTCGGCAATGGCGAGGGGTGGACGGAGATCATGGACTTCTCGGACCCGTGGGCCCCCGTGCAGGTAGGGAACTTCACGAACGGCTACGGGTGCCACCACATCTTCTTCTGGAACGACGCGAGCAAGGACAAGTACCGCGCTGTCTGCTCGGGCATCCAGTTCACGCAGATCTGGGACATCAAGGACCCCAAGGCGCCCAAGGTCATCGTGAACGTGCCCATGCACCACGGCAACACGATGCTGCCCTCGACGAGCGTCACGGCCGGCGCGGGCCCCGTGCGCTTCCTCACGTTCAGCCACACCGCGATGCTCTCAGAGAAGGGCGACATCCTCATCGCGGGCGACGAGTTCCAAGGCGGCGGCGGACCAGCGGAGTGCGATGGCACCGGCATGGGCCCCAGCGGCCCGCTGGGGAACCTCTGGTTCTATGACGTGAAGGACGAGAAGAACCCCAAGCTCCTCGGCTGGGTCAGCCCGCCGCCCCAGAACGTCCCCACGCAGGACACGGGCACGGGGTGCACGGCGCACCACGGAAGACTCGTGCCCGACCCCGAGGGCAAGCGCCAACTCCTCGTGATGGCATGGTACAAGGCCGGCGTAGTGCTCGTGGAGTTCACGGACCCCACCGCGCCAGTCATCCTGGACCAGTTCAACAAGGGCACGAACACGTGGGAAGCGTGGTACGACAACGGGTACGTGTTCACCGGCGACATGGCGCGCGGTCTCGACGTGCTCCGTTTCAAGTGATCACCGGAGCACGTCTTGGTCCTCGCTCCGCTGCGGGATGGACGTCCTGAAGTTCAAGTGAGCGCCCACGGACATGGGCCTACCACAACGCCTAAGCCGCCCTCGGCACGCTCGCCGCCCGATGAGCTTCCGGCCTGTCCTCGCACTCTTGGCCATCGCGCCCCTCCTCGCGGCGGGGTGCGTGGCCCCGAGCGCGATCCTGAACAAGAACAGCGTCGCGCCAGACCTCGCGCTCTTGCCATCGGCCACCTCGCTTTGGCCTGACCACGAGAACGAGCCGCACCCCTCGTACGGCTGGCCTACGCTCACGCACCCCGCGACGAGCACGGGCGAGGTGCCCGCGTTCTGGAAGCCGATCCCTGAGGCGAACGTCACCAAGATCACGGGCCTCAAGCACATCACGGCGACGCCAGGCATCACGAAGGGCGCTGGCATCGCGCTCTTTGGCAGCCTTGCGCTTGTCCCCGCCGACTCGGGCAAGGACAGCTACGTTGTCGATATCAGCAACCCGGAGAAGCCAACGATCCTCAGCACCTATCCAGTGAACAACAGCGAGCGCGGCGCTGCCTTCATGCCCTTCCCCGATGGGCGCCTTTACGCCATCGTTGCGACTGGCCCCGGGTTCGACGTCGTGAACCTCACGGACCCCAGGAACCCCTACGTGCTGACTGACGTGAAGCCCTTGACTGGCGGCCACAAGGTCGGCGTCGTGCCCGGAACGCCCATCGTGTACAATGCGAACAGCAACGGAGGTGGCGGCCCGCTCCCACTGGGCGCTGCGGCCGTGCTCGAGAGCCAAGCGGCGGGCGTCACGGAGATCTATGACCTAAGTGACCCCGCGAGCCCCGTGCTCGTCCAGAACTTCAAGAACGGCTACGGCTGCCACCACATCTTCTTCTGGATCGACGAGACCAAGGACAAGGAGCGCGCCATCTGCCCCGGCATCCAGATGACGCAGATCTGGGACATCAAGGACCCCAAGGACCCCAAGGTCATCGTGAGCATCCCCGTGCACTACGGCGTCGCGGGCGGCCCCAGTGCCAGCATACCCCTCATGGCATTCAGCCACTTTGGGATCCTCGACGAGAAGGGCGAGCAGCTCATCGTGGGTGACGAGATGGGCGGCGGCGGTGTCCCGCCAGGGTGCACCGCTCCTGGCGCACCCACTGGGGCGCTATGGTTCTACGACGTCAAGGACGAGAAGAACCCCAAGCTCGAGGGGTGGTTCAGTCCAGGTACGTTCCTTGCGTCCAAGCCCGGCAACGACCCGATGGCCAGTTGCACGGCGCACCACGGCCGCCTCGTGCCCGACCCCGAGGGCAAGCGCCAGCTGATCGCGATGGCGTTCTATGGCGCTGGCACCGTGCTGGTGGACTTCACGGATCCCATGATGCCCCAGCTGGTGGACCAGTGGGATGATGGCACGAACACATGGGAAGCCTGGTACTACAACGGGTACATCTTCACGGGCGACCTTGCGCGGGGAATGGACATCCTCAAGCTGAGGTGAGTCCTCAGATCACCCCTCGCGCGGTCCTGCGAGCCACCCGGAGTCGGCCACCAGGCTCTCGTCTTGAAGCGACTCGTCCAGCATCGCTTCCCGGCTGGGTCGCAACGCGTGGTCGATCGTGCGGAGCACCTCCGCGTCATCAGGCGGCGACATCGCACCCACACTCGCGGTGAACGTTCCGCGCGTGTGGCATCCGAGGCACTCGAGCGCCGCGACGATGGTCATGTCCGAGGGGTCAGAAGCCCCCTCGACGCGCCGGACTCTGTGGACCTGGTACGCATCGGCGGGGTGCTTCGCGCCGCACGTCCCGCACTGGAGCACGCCGCCTGGCTTGGTCATGAACGAGCCCTTGTATCCCCGATCCTCGAAGAGCGACAAGAAATCCGTGATCGTCGCTCCGCCCGTGACGCCGCCTTTTGATTCCATTGGGGAAGAGTGGGTACTCCTCCGGTTTAGGTACTTCACGCAGCTTCCTCGATACGGCGGCATGGTACTTGCATGGAGCGTGACGAGTGGGGGGTCATGGCGCAGATCACGGAAAACCAGAACCAGCGCACGGACAAGCGGACCGCCGAATCGGACACCATGCACCGCACCGCCAAAGTGACGGAACTCATCGGGAACAGCAAGAACGGTTTCGAGGACGCCGTCGCTTGCGCCCTGCGGGATGCCTCGGCCACGCTCCGGCACATCAGCGCCGCGGACGTCATCAAGTTCAGCGTCAGGTGCGAGGAAGGCGAGATCATCGAGTACCGCGCGGACGTCAAGATCGCGTTCGGCATCGAACGCTGATGGGCAACGAGCGTACCACACGTCATGACTAGCCGCAGCACCACTTTGGGCCGAGGCTTGGAACAGGTGGCAAAGAAGACCAAGAAGAAGCAGGCCGGATACGTGCCCCTCCGCGGCCACGCGGCCCGCATCATCAAGTTGGCCGAGTACCCGATGCACGTGAATGGCGGCTACTTGGACGACCCCGAGCGCATCCCGATGCTCGACTCACGATCACCAAACAAGCGAGAAGGCTGAGGACCCCCGCGACCCCAGCGCCGGGCACCTCACGCTGCGGCGGCCATGTGAAGACCGCCCCCGTGCCGGCCCTATCGTCAAGCTCGATCCGCATCTGCGAGGAGGCGTCCGAGCGCCGGAGCTGCAATTCCACGGTGCGCTCAAGCCCATGCCACGACGCATCACTTGGCACCGCGAGCACGGCGGGAGTCGGCGTGAAGTCCCCGCCCGCGAGCGCAACCAGTGCGGCGGTGTCCGTCGCCACGTGCAACGAAGCACCTTCTGCCACGCGGACCACGAGGCGTGCTTCGTGCGCCGCGAACCGTGCCTCGTCGGGCAGCGCGTCCAGCGCCGCCGCGCTGGGCAGCATGAGGACGAGCGCGAGGACGAGTCTCACACGTGCGCCTCCGCCAGCGCGAGCACGCGCAGCCCCGCCGAGTGCGCGCCAGCGCGAAGCGGCCCATCCGGCAACCGCACGATGAGCGACGCGTTCCCACCCGGCGCGAGCGCCACGTCAGAGATGACCCACCGCCCAGGCGTGGTCCCGGCGTGCGCGGCGAGGATGCGGCCGCCGCTCTCGAACGTCACGTTGCCGGGTGCATCGAGATCCACAACGAGCCTGCCGATCGGGACGCCGCCATCGTTCATGAGCGGCACGCGCGCTTCGCGCCCCACCACGATAGGCGAGCCCAGGGTGACGCGCAACCACGGCGCGGCGTCGAATGTCCACGAGTAGTTCGCAGGCGTGCCGTTGGGGAGCAACAAGTCAAGCCGCGCGGAGTACCGCCCCGCCTCAAGGGTCGGCTGGCCCTCCACACGGACCGTGCCGTCGAGATAGCTGGCTTCCACTGGCGCGGGCGCGCCATCCCACCGTACCACGGTGACGTTGCCCGTCGCGCCGCGGAGGTCCCACCCTGGCGCGTCGAACGACCAGGACGCTGGCAGCCGCGCAGATACATGTTCGCTCGTGACGCGAAGCGCCGGAGCCGCGCGCGACCACGAGCCGTTGCGCGAGTCAAGCACGCGAGCGTCCGGGCGTGCGGAGAGCGAGAGCGACCACTGAAGGATGCTGGCGTGGCTGGGCACGGCCAGCGTGAAGTTGCTCACGCCGGGGGGCGCGTCAACCGTCATCATCGTCGTCGCGCCCTGCCCATCCGTGAGCTCCGCGTGCAGGACGCCACGCGCAGTGAGGTTGGCCACGAGCACCAACGAATCGTCGCCGGCCAGCATCGTGACGCTGACGAGGCTGGGCAGCGGGAGCACCTCGACTGGAACGGAGCCGACGAGTGAGCCGTTCTCGTACACCGAGACGCGGTATGCGCCCGCTGTGGCGCCGGCGGGCGCCTCCACGAGCAACGGGAAGGCCACGCGCGCCGCGCCGCCCTCCTCC
>JBAZZN010000225.1:0-5045 GCA_041658815.1 Thermoplasmatota archaeon | reverse complement strand
CGGGCCAAAACTGCCGCCAGACGACCCGGGACCCGGCGCCGACCCCGCGCGCGTCCTGAACCTCAGCATTCCGTGCTCAGGAAAACCGGTCCCACGCCACGTTCTTCACCGGGCTCGAAGGATGGGCTGCGAAAGGTCCAAGCCATCCCCGCTTCTTCGGCCGCGCAGGAGGCAAATCAGTGCGAACGATCCTCATGATAACAACCCTACTCGCTGGCGCCTTCCTGGTTCCAGCCGCAAGCGCTACTATCGATCCAAGCATGACCAGCGACCTGAGGGAGTGCTTCATCGTGAAGATGGATGCCCAGCCCATCGACCAAGTCATCATGGGGATCCTTGACGACCCAGGTTCCTTCGTTGACGACAGCGAGCGCACAGTGGTCTGCCCAGTGAGCGCCATCTACCCCAAGGCCGGCTACGTGATCGACATGACTTACGACGACGCGCGCGACCGCACTCCATTCGATTGCTGGGTCGCTCCACCCTGGCAGATCACATTCAATGACCCCGTCGATCTCGCCTCCAGACTCGCACTGACCTACTACTGGGAGGTCACCTGCAGCGTCAACAACGCGGCAGACGGGCTGATCATCATCCGATAAGAGCCCCCGCATGAAAGCCGGCGTGGACGAAGCGGGCCGGGGGCCGGTCCTCGGCCCCCTCGTCATCGCGGCGGTGCTCGTCGAGTCCGAGGGGCCATTGCGCCAGCTTGGCGTGAAGGACTCCAAGCTGCTATCACCAAGGAAGCGCGAGGAGCTGGAGCCAAAGATCCGCGCGGTCGCGCACCGCGTAGAGACGATGGTCATCACGCCAGCTGAGCTCAACCGCAGGATGCCAAAGACGAACCTCAACAAGATCGAGGCCGCCGCCTTCGCCGCGCTCCTCAAGCGCTTGCGGCCCACCGAAGCCGTCATCGACGCGTGTGACGTTGACGCTGCGCGCTTCGGCCGCAACGTTGCCGCACGCATGCGCTTGCCGACGTGCGTGCTTCGCAGCGAGCACGAGGCGGACGTGAACCACCCCGTCGTGGCCGCTGCGAGCATCGTCGCCAAGGTGCTCCGCGACAAGCACGTCGCCGCGCTGTGCGCCGAGCACGGGGACGTCGGGAGCGGTTATCCCAGCGACCGGAAGACGCAGGCGTTCCTCGAAGCTTGGGTGAAGGAGAAGGGAATGCTGCCTCCATTCGCTCGGCATGAGTGGGAAACGTCGAAGCGGCTCGTGGCGCGGCCGGTGGCGACGCTGGCGAGCTTTGGCACACCCACGCCGAAGAAGAAACGCGCCTCTTGACCGCTGCGCTGGCAGCTCCCGCGGTCCCGAGTCGCCCGTGGACTCGAAGACTTATTGAAACTGGGAAGTACCCGCTCAACCTGTCCCTCACCTCAGGAGTGACTCATGACCTTGCAAGGATCCGCATGGTGGCTCGTATTGGTCGTCGCCCTCGCAGGATGCAGTGCAGGGATCGGAGGCAGCAAAGCTGGTGATCTCCGCATTCCAACTGGCCAGGCCCTATCGGGCTGCATCAACACCGTTGACAACAAGTACAGCGTGATGGTCCCGCAGACGTTGATCGCACTTGGGGGGACGCCGTTCTCGGGCTACACGTGGACCTTGTCGAGTCGCTCCGCCTTCCCGGCGGGGACGACCGTAGCCGCACTGACTGGGGTCTTCAATGCAACCAACGGCTCGGCACTCCACAAGGCCGGCACGCAGTCATTCGACATGACAGTCTCCGATGGCTCAACCACGGCGACTGGGACGTTCACTCTCAGAGTCAGCACGACCTCCCCGAGCAACTCCGCTTCCCCAGGGTGCCCCACAGCAGTCCTCCAACAACGTCTTGATATCGCCACGAATGTCCTTCCTGATGCGAAGACGGGCGCCGGATACGGCGCGAGCCTGTTCGTCATGGGGGGCGAGCCGCCCTACGCGTGGTCCCGTGCGACAGGCGACCTCCCACCCGGACTCACCATGGGCCCAACGGATGGCGTCGTACGCGGAACGCCCCTTTCCAGTGCAGCGGGACACACCTACTCGTTCACGGTCAAGGTCACTGATGCCGCTGGCGATATCGCCGCTTGCAGCCCTTGCCCGACCCAGATGATCACAGTGAAATGAGCAGGCAGATCGGCGGTCTGGACGTCTTGGTCGAGTCGCTCCGAAGCGTGTCACCGCGACCCCCTAAGGTCCGTCGTCGTCCGCCCTGCCCATCTCTCCCGTCGTCGTCCTCGGGCGCCTCGGGTCACCGCGGGTCCTCGGGAATAGGCGCCGCAGGCCCATTCACGAAACCTTCACAAGCGCCCGACGGCTTGTCGTACTCGTGGGGATAACCACCGTCGAAGAGGTCGTCTCGCGTATGGAGGCAGGTTTCTGGCGCCGCTACCACGCGAACCCTGACTTGCAGCGCAGGCTCTCTGGCAAGACACGCGTCATCCAGCTCGCCGTGCCGGACGCTGATAGCTATTGGTTCCGCATCGACGACGGCAAGCTCGCCACCATCGAGCGCGGGCTCCACCCCGAGCCAGATTGCGTCGTGACGACGCGAGAGAAGGACCTGCTCGCAGTGTTCAACGGCGAACTCAGAGCGATGCAAGCGTACCTCACGGGGCGCGTCAAGGTCAAGGCGTCCTTCGGCGACCTTCTGTTTGCGAAGAGCTTGCTTGGGTGATCTTGGCCACAGGGGGGTGTCAGGCAAGCGCGCCCATGTCTGTGGTTTCCCGCGCCGCAAGGCTTTTCCCCAGATGTAGTCTGCACGCTTACAACTGAGGAATCTATCTGGACTCCCGCACGTTCCTGAGCCTCACCCTGATCGTCGCCTTCCTCGCGGGATGCGCCGCTCCTGCGACCACGCCGACGGATACGACACACGTGACGGCAACCTGCACCCCACCCGCCGCGTGGACTCCGCGCCACGGCAATGGCACCGTCACGATGCTCACGTACACCGCGTACGGCGTGCCCAAGGAAGCGTTCTCCGACTTCACGAAAGCGACTGGCTGGAACGTCGCGGTCATCAACGCGGGCGACGCGGGCGAAGCACTCAACAAGGCGATCCTCACGAAGGACAACCCCGTCGCGGACGTGATGTTCGGCGTCGATAATGCGCTCATCTCGCGCGCCGCGAGCGCTGGCGTGTTCGAAGCGTACGCGAGCCCCAACCTCACCGGTGTGGCGGCCAACCTCCGCGCTCCCTTCTGCGTCAACGACGCGATGCTAGCGACGCCCATCGACCTCGGCTACGTGCAGCTCAACTACGACACGGCGTGGTTCGCCAACCACCAGGTCGCGCTCCCCCAAGACCTCAAGGATATCGCGAACAAGACGTATGCGCCCCTCACCGTGGTCGAGAACCCGTACACGTCGAGCCCGGGATTCGCGTTCCTCCTCGCGACGATGGACCGCTTCGGCGAGAACGGCACCTACAGCTACAAGGACTTCTGGAGCGACTACGCGAAGAACGGTGGGAAGGTGGACAGCGACTGGGACACGGCGTACGGCAAGGACTTCACGCAGGGCTATGATAGCACTGGCTCGCTGGACCACCCGATCGTGCTCAGCTACTCCACGAGCCCCGCGTACAACCCCATGAACGGGTACGGCAACGCCACGAGCGCGAACCTCGATCTTGCGAAGGGCGCGTGGTTCCAGGTCGAAGCCGCTGGCGTCCTGAAGAACGCAAAGCAGCCCGATGGTGCACGCGCGCTCATCGACTACATGCTGGGCAAGGACTTCCAGGAAAAGAGCGCCTTCGCGCAGGTCATGTACCCAGTGCTATCGAGCGCCGCCGCGCCTGAAGCGTACGCGAAAGACGCGCCCCAGCCGAAGGCCCCCGCGTCGCTCCCGAGTGATTCGATCGAGAAGAACCGCGACATCTGGCTCAAGGGCTGGCGCGACGCCACGGGGATGGGCTGAGGCATGAGGACCTGGAGGGCTGCCGCGCTTCCGGCCGCGTTCCTCCTCCTCTTCCTCGTGCTCCCGCTCTACGCCATCCTCCACGTGGCGGGCCCCGCGACGGAGCTTGGCGCGTGGGAGCGGGGCCGCTTGGGTGTGAGCGTGCAGCTTGGCGTGCTCACGGCCATCCTCGCGCTCTTCTTCGGCCTCCCGCTCGCCTACCTCCTGGGCAAGCACCGGTTCCGCGGCCGCCGCGCGCTGCGCGCCGCCGTCACCGTCCCATTCGTGATGCCCGTCGTGGTGATAGCAGCAGGGCTCTCGGCGCTCTTGGGGCCGCGGCATACGGGCACGTACGCGGCGCTGCTCCTCGCGCACACCGTCTATAACGTGCCCCTCGTCGTTCGCCTCGTGGGCGACACGTGGGCGCATCTCGACCCTCGCCCCGAGGATGCTGCTGCGACGCTTGGTGCGGGGCCGCGCGAGCGCTTCCTCCGAGTGACGCTTCCCAGGCTCGCGCCATCAATCGCGGCAGCCGCGCTCCTCGCGTTCCTCTTCGGGTTCACGGCATTTGGCACGGTGCTCCTCCTCGCGGACCCGATCAGGGACGCGACGATCGAGGTCGCCATCTACCACACGGGCATGCGCCTCTTCGACTTGCCCACGGCAGCGACGCTCGCGGTCCTCCAGCTCGTCGTCACGTTCGTCGCCGCGCTCACGTACGCCACCCTCATCGAGCGCGCGTCCACACGCGAGAGGGCCGTCAGCGAATCAGAGACGCTTCGCCCGCTGGGCCGCGGGAACCGCGCGCTCGTCGCCCTCGCGTTCCTCTTCGCGGCGCTGCTCCTTCTCCCGCTTGCGACCATCGTCGTGCGGGCGTTCGACACGCCATCGGGCTGGTCCGTCGCCGCGTTCCAGCGTCTCGTGACGGGGGGCGTGCAGAACGTGTCCTTCACGACGCCCCTCTTGGCCGCTCGCAACTCGGCATTCTTCGCGTTGTGCACGATCGCTATCGCCGTCCCGCTTGGCGTGCTTGGCGCCCTTGCGGTGGCCCGCGCGGCGAAACGCAGCGCGTGGCTGGACGCGCTCTGGATGGTGCCGCTGGGCACGAGCGCCGTCACGCTTGGCCTCGGGCTTCTCCTCGTCTTCCCATGGAGATT
>JBAZZN010000224.1:0-5047 GCA_041658815.1 Thermoplasmatota archaeon | reverse complement strand
GCATCGCCGTCACTTTTATGGCACACCCCAGGGTAGCCAAGCCGTCCCATGACCACGCGCCAGCCCATCGTCAGCGTCCTTGGCCACGTTGACCATGGGAAGACGAGCCTCCTCGACAAGATCCGCGGCTCGGCCGTCGCGTCACGCGAAGCAGGCGCCATCACGCAGCACATCGGCGCTAGCGAGATGCCCCTTGAGAACATCCGCGAGGTCTGCGGAGTGCTCATGAAGGGGCGCGAGTTCAAAGTGCCTGGGCTCCTCTTCATCGACACGCCTGGGCATCACGCCTTCTCGTCGCTGCGTGCGCGCGGTGGTGCGCTGGCTGATATCGCGGTCCTCGTCGTTGACATCAACGAGGGCTTCAAGCCCCAGACGAAGGAAGCGCTCAGCATCCTCCGCAAGAACCGGACGCCATTCGTGGTCGCTGCCAACAAGGTGGACCTCATCCACGGGTGGGAGTCCCAGCCCATGCGGCCCTTCATGCTGGGCATCAAGGCCCAATCCGAAGGTGTGCAAGGCAAGGTCGATGAAGCCGTCTGGGAGATCATCGGGAAGCTGACGGAGACCGGTATCCCGAGCGCCGACCGCATCGACCGCATCACGGATTTCACGAAGAACATCGCCGTCGTGCCGCTCTCTGCGAAGACGGGCGAAGGCATCCCGGACCTTCTCCTCACACTCGTCGGCCTGGCCCAGCGCTTCCTGGAAAAGAAGCTGGAGACCGACCTCGACGTCACGGGACGCGGCACCGTGCTCGAAGTCAAGCAGGAGACGGGGCTGGGTCTCACGCTCAACGCCATCATCTACGATGGCAACATCCGCACGGGCGACACGATCGTGCTTGGCACGACTGGCCAGCCCAAGGTGACGAAGGTGAAGGGCCTCCTGCGCCCAAAGCCGCGCGACGAGATGCGCGACCACCGCGAGCCCTTCAGCTCGTCGAAGGAGGTCACGGCTGCGGCTGGCGTCAAGATCGTGGCGCAGGACCTGGAGGGCGTGCTCGCTGGCTCGCCCCTCGTCGTCGTGCGCAACGCCGAACAACTGAGGACCGTGATGGAGGAGGTCGCGGAGCAAGCACGCGTCAGTATCCCGCTTGAGGACGAGGGCGTCTTCGTGAAGGCGGACACGCTTGGCTCGCTCGAAGCACTCGCGGCGGAGCTGAAGGACCGCAAGATCCCCATCAAGCGCGCCGAGGTCGGCAACATCAGCAAGCGCGACCTCATCGACGCGAAGACCATCAAGAACCCGACGCACCGCGCCATCCTCTCGTTTTGCGTCAAGATCTTGCCCGACGCGCAAGAAGCGCTCGAGACGAAGGACTTCGAGGAGATCAAGGTCATCGCAAGCGACATCATCTATCACCTGCTCGACGAGTACGAAGCGTGGGTCAAGGTCAAGACGCTCGACGTGGACAAGCGCTTCCGTGAAGAGATGACGTTCCCAGGCAAGCTGCTCCTCATGCCAGACCACGTCTTCCGCACGCACAAGCCCGCCATCGTCGGCATGCGCGTCCTCGGGGGGCGCCTGCGCGTCGAACAGAAGTTCCTCCTGGGGGACGGGCGCGTGGTTGGCCAAGTGAAGTCCATCCGTCGTGGCGAAGAGTCAGTCAAAGAAGCCGTCCCAGGCGAGGAGGTGGCCGTCGCCATCGACGACGTGACCATCGGCCGCCAGATAAGCCAGGGCGATATCGTCTATGTGGACGTGCCGGAGGGCGAAGCGCGGAAGTTCTTCCGCACGCCTGGCATCCTGAACGCCGACGAGGTCGAAGTCCTCAAGGAAGTCCAGAAGATCAAGCAGAAGGAAACGCGCTTCTGGGCGATGTAGGGCGCTAGGCCGCGGGGCCGTGGAGCGCGGCGTAGCACGTCCCGCATTCGCCGCTTTGGGCCTCGCGGGGTCGCCGCTTGCAGATGATGCAGGTGTCCTCCGAGAGGACGTCCTCCAAGACCGGGTATCCGGCGTCCTCGTTCTCCGGTGCAGGATAGCCCTTCGCCATGACAGACCCCTCGACCGCCTGCTTCTTGAGCATGTTGGCTTGTCCATGGATTCCCGATGCGCCCGCACTTCGGTGGTGTCCCGCTTCCGTTACCACAGCCATCCTCGTGACTGGTGGCCGAGGGCCGTTTCTTGAGGACGTTTGTGCTGGAATGGCTTGCCGGCAACGCCACGACTCCACGAAACCAAGACGCCGGGCGATCTGACAGTAGGCTTGGCTTCTTGGGTTCTTTGCTTCTTTGCGTGGTTCACACGCGCGCACCTGTGCCTCGATTCCAAGGGAAGAGTTGTGCTCCGGGGCCCGCAGTGGCGGATGCGTCATCGTCCTGACGACTCGCCGGCCATGAACTTCGCAAGCCCCGCTGCAGCCTTGCGTCGCACGCGGCCTTGAACGAGGGGCGTCCACCCCAACAGGACGCCGGATGGACCAAGCGCCATCCTCGTCCACGCGTACAAGTCGAACGCGTCCATGTGCCGTGCTATCTTTCCGTCCTGGAACTCGAAGGACGCGGCGATCTTGTTGTGCACGCGACGGCCGGTCTTGCCGAAAGTGTACGTGGCTTCCCAGTGCGCAAGGCCGCGAGTGTCGTTTGCAGTGATGTCCCGGACGGTCACTTCAAGGTCCTGCGCACGGCCAACAAGCATCCGCCACATCGCGGGGACTTGCGGTCCGCGAAGGTCCTGGAAGACCGGGTCAGAGAAGCGTGCATCCGGCAGATAGCACGCAGCCATCGCATCCGCGTCGCGGCGCTGGAAAGCGCCGTAGAAGCGCGTGACGAGCTCGGCGTTCGGGTGCATGGACGGAACCAGAGTGCGGGGAGTCGGATTTGAACCGACGACGGCCTTCGCCATGGGATCCTAAGTCCCACCTCATACCGAGCTAGAGCATCCCCGCGCTAAGCTACAACGCGCGCTACGCGCGCTTTGCTCTTGAATGCTATCCGCGAAACGATCTGTCCTTCACCATCTTCACGGGCGACCCGCAGACGGGGCACTCGGTAGCGGGTGCGCCCAGGATGCGTCGGCACCCAGTGCAGCGCGGGATGAACCGGTACTCCTGCACGATGCCGGCCTGCTGCACGCCGCGCGTCGCGATGCCAAGCCGAATTGCCACGTTCTGCACCGTATAATCATCAGTCGCCAACTCGCCTGCGAGCCCCAGCGCGATGGCGAGGACATCCACGTCGGCTTGGGACAAGCGGGCAAGCTCGCCGCCCCGCGTGGCTTCCTCACGAACGCGCGCCCGCAGCGCGGGATCGGCTTCGACGAGGCGGGCACCGGCCGCGAGAAGATGGTCCAAGTGTCGCCGGTCGCGCCCCCCAGGTTTCAGTTCGGCGAGCACGGCCGCGGGTACGACCGTGTCCTCGCCCGGGCCGATGGGGCGACCAGCCAGGAGGGCCGAAGTGTCAAGCACGAGTGGGCGAGCCAATGGGGCGCCAGCGAAGGGGGGGTCCTTAAATAGTGATGCTGGGGGTCCTGGGCTGCTCACGTGAGCCTCGGGTGGGCATCACATGGGCCCCAGGTGCGACTGAGGCCCGTTTCCGGTGGATGGCCCAAGACAAGTCCAGGGGTCCCGAATCCCTCCCTCACCCGCGTTCGGCCCGGAAACGCCAGGTTTGGCACCTTCCTGAACGAAATCGGCATGTTTTTGCCTACGCGCGCACGCGCGCGCGAGGCTTTATCCCGGTTCCCGCCCATCAGGAATCGTCGGGCCTGGGATGACGCCCGACGGTGTGTTTTCGTGGCGAACCAGCAGGTCGAGACCGAGTACGGAGCGACGGCCATCCAGGTCCTGGAAGGCCTCCAGGCGGTCCGCAAGCGGCCAGGCATGTACATCGGTTCGACCGACGTGCGTGGCCTGCATCATCTTGTGTGGGAGATCGTGGACAACTCGGTGGACGAAGCCATCGCTGGTCACTGCACGCACATCGAGGTCACACTCCATGCGGACGGCTCGTGCACCGTGAAGGACGACGGCCGCGGCATTCCCGTGGACATGCACAAGTCAGGCCGCCCCGCCCTCGAAGTGGTGATGACGCAGCTGCACGCTGGCGGCAAGTTCGATCACAAGGCGTACAAGGTGTCTGGTGGCCTCCACGGCGTTGGCAGCAGCGTCGTCACGGCGCTATCAGAATACACCATCGTGCAAGTCCGCCGCCGCAACCTCGGCCAGGTCTTCCAGATCCGCATGGAACGCGGCGAGCTCACGCAACCCATGAAGGTCGTGGGCGAGGCCGGGAAGGAAGAGCACGGCACGCTCGTGCGCTTCAAGCCGGACGCTCAGATCTTCAGCGCCTCCACTCTACTGGATTTCGACACCATCGCGACGCGCCTGCGCGAGATGTCGTTCCTCAACAAGGGCCTGCGCCTCACCATCAAGGACGAAGCCACCGGCAAGACGGAGTCGTTCATCGCTGAGAAGGGCATCGTCGAGTTCGTCACGTGGCTCAACCGCACGCGCCAAGGCCTGCACCCCGAGGTCATCATGGTCGAGGGCGACCATGAGGGCGTGCACGTGGACCTCGCCATGCAGTGGACGGACGCTTACTCCGAGAACGTGTTCTCGTTCGTCAACGACATCAACACTCATGAGGGCGGCACGCACGCCATCGGCTTCAAGACGGCGCTCACACGCGTGCTCAACAAGCTCGCGCATGAGAAGAAGATCCTCAAGGAGAACGACGACGAGCTGCAAGGCGACGACACACGCGAGGGGCTCACGTGCATCCTGTCCGTCAAGGTCCCCGACCCCCAGTTCGAGGGGCAGACCAAGACGAAACTGGGCAACAGCGAGGTCCGCGGCATCGTCGAGACGCTCGTGGGCGAGAAACTCGGGATCTTCTTCGAGGAGAACCCTCGGGTCATCAACATCGTCCTGGAGAAGGCGGTCCAGGCCGCTCGCGCGCGTGAAGCCGCCCGCAAGGCCCGTGAGCTGACGCGCCGCAAGGGCCTCCTTGATGGCATGTCGCTTCCCGGCAAGCTCGCGGACTGCGCGAGCAAGGACCCGACGGCCTGCGAGATCTACATCGTGGAGGGCGACTCTGCCGGTGGCTCG
>JBAZZN010000223.1:0-5057 GCA_041658815.1 Thermoplasmatota archaeon | reverse complement strand
CGAATGCGGCGACACCTCCCGCAAAGAGACTAGCGCGCCACCACGCGTGGTGGGACGAAGGAGTGACCCACATGTGGAAGGCGAGCATGCCTATGGTGAGCGTCAATCCGAGGTAAAGGAGGGACTTTCCAAGGATGGCGAGGAGGCTTGGGGCTTGCTCTGCGTCGAGCGTGGCCACTTCGGGCGCGCTGGCTTGGCCGATGGCGAAAGGGATGTTGCCTTTCGTGGTGTGTCCATCGGAGGCGCTCAGCGCAACCCACCGGAGAACGTATCCGCCACTGGGCAAAGCGGGCGGGAGTTGGAGCGTCATGCGGTCGCCCTCGAGCGCGAAGACGCCGCCCCCGACCGGGGTGAGGTTCGCGTCGAGCAGTTCTAAACCGCTTCCGGCAGGGTCGGGAGGTTGCGTGAATTCGATCCAGGCTTCCATCGGCGCGGTGGTAAGGCTCGCTCCCGCGTGAGGGTCGCTGGTGCGGACATATGCGTGGGCTTGGGCGGAGCCTACGCACGCGATCAGCGCGAAGAGTAGGATCGCGGCTGCGCAGGCCCGGGGAGTCGCGATGTCTCACCCTCCATGGGAGAGCCTGCGGAAGGAAACGAGGACGATCCCCACGAACAGCACCCAGACCGTCCCCGGGGTGGGGGTTTCGTTCTTGTCGGGAGGTGTCGCCGGTACGGCATCACTGGGGTCGGTCGAGGGTGTGGTTGGGGCGTCGTCCGCCGGTGGCGAGATCGGCGGCGTGGGCGCCTTGACGACAATCCTTTGCGCGTGCGTAGCCGTCTTCGCGGTGGTGTCAGTGATGGTGAGGGTCACGTTGTACGTTCCTGGCAAGACGTAGTCGTATTCGAACTGCGTCGAGCGGTAGGTCGCGCCGTCTCCCATGCTCCACACGCGCTGCCGGATCGAGCCCGTGGACGTGTCGGTGAACACGACCTTGTCGCCCAGGCCGATCTCTGTGGCGGAGACGGAAAAGTTCGCGGTCAAGGCGGAGGACGCGTCGTCGCTCGCGGCGGGATGAACACTATTGGGATCGCGCGCGTCGCTTTCATCTTGTCCTGGGAGGCGGACGCGGATGGTGGATGTGGCCTCGGCGATCCCGCCGAAGTCATCGGTGACGCGGATGCGCAAGGTGTAGTCGCCCGTCGAAGAGTAGGTGTGCGTGGGGTCTTCTCCCGTCGCGGTGTCGCCGTCGCCGAAGTCCCATTCCCACGCGTGGATCGTCCCGTCGGGATCACTCGCGGTCGCGTTCGGGATGAAAGGGGTGCCCAAGTCCACGCGGTAGGTGACGCTCACCGCGAGGATCGGGACGCGATTCGCGACCGTGACGGTGACTTGGGTCTCGTTGCTGATTCCGCGCTGGTCGGTCACTCGTAGCGTGACGCCGTGGGCGCCGGGGCGCGCGAAGGCGTGCGTGGCGTTCTGCGCATCGCTCGCGCCTTCGGCACCAAACGTCCAATGCCAAACGGCAATCGGGGCAGGGCCTGCTGCTTGTCCTCGAAAGAGCACAGTTTCCTGGGTGAGGGAAGACGTGTTCTCGACCAAGATCACGACTTGAGGGGGCACGACCTCGATGGCGAGGACAGAGAGGTTGCGCATCGCCGTCGTGCTCGTCCCGTTGTTGTCCGTCACGCGGAGCGTGATCGTATAGTTCCCCGGCGTGGGATATCGGTGGGTCGGCGTTCCAAGTCCACTCTCATTCCCGTCGCCGAAGGCCCACTGGGTACTGAGGATGCGACCGTCCAGGTCGCTGCTGTTGTGTTGGAACGTGACAGTCTCGTTGACGCGCGCCGTCGCGTTGAGGATGAGCGAGACGAGGGGCGCGCGGTTCTGGACGATGATCGTTCGCGACACGTTCGCATCGGTGCCAGCGGCGTCCGTCACGGTCAGGGTGATGGTGTAGTTGCCGGGTCGCGCGTAGCTGTGGGTGGGGTTGCGTTGGGTGGTCGTGTTGCCCTCGCCGAACGTCCAGTTCCAGCCGGAGATCGGTCCTTCTGTGTCCGTGCTCGTGTCCGTGAACGTGACGTTCTCCTGAGAACGCGGCGATGCGGGTGCGTGCGTGAACTGCGCGACGGGAGGCTGATCCACGGCGTCGGCCGGCGTGATGGTCAACGTCTGGGCGCGCGCGCCCGTTCGGCTCGTCGCGTCCGTCACGGTGAGCTGGATGGTGTACGTTCCCGCCTCCGAGTATGTGTGGGTGGGCGATCGGTCGGAGCTTGTGCCACCGTCGCCGAAGTTCCAGACCCACGACGTGATCGCGTTGTCAGCATCGGTGGATGCGTCGATGAAGGACACGGCTTGGCCAGCCTTGGGTGCCGAGGGGCTGGTGGTGAACGCAGCGACGGGATCTTCCATGGGTCGTTGGGTGACGGTATAGCCACCTGCTTGCTCCATCGGCATCTTACCGTGTTCACCGTTGTACGTGGTGCAGTCCGTGAGGTACGTCGCTCCGTTGTAGTAGCCTCCAGGCATGACGTCGCCGCGCTGCCAGCCGGTCCCGACATCCACCCACCCCTCGATCTTGAAGTCGGTGATCGCCTCTCCGTTCTTGACGCCAAGGGCCTCATACGTGTACGTAAGCTCGATGCCGTATCGTCCATCATCGATGCCGGGCTGGCTCGTGTCTGGAACGTCGTAGCGTGCGGAGGAGGTGGCCGGCGTGCCTGTCACGGATGGCACGCCGTTTCCGGTGGTCTCAAGTGTGCTCGACATCGAGCGGCCGGCCACTTTGAACGTGAGAATGTCTCGTTGTGGATAGTCCGGGTCGGGTGCCGCGACGCTTCCAACTTGCCCTCGGAACTTCTTTTCATAGATCGTCAAGAGGCGGACCCCGTCGGCGACCTCCTTGATGTCGAGTCCGTGGATCTCGTGACCCTTCAGCCACGGCTTGTTGGCGTGGAACCCGTAGTCGTCTTCGCAATCGGCGACCATCCGCTGGTACCCATCCCACGGGAGCGGGATCGGATGTGCAGCGGCGGTGCCCATCAGGAGGATGGCTCCGCAGACGACGAGGGCTGTGAGCGGGAAGAGGCGGCCGGGTCGCATCTGCGGCGCACGGGGCGCCGCTGCGCCGAGGGGGACGCCGTGTCCTGCGCGCCGCGGCTTCTGGGCATCGTCCTGCGGAATGGCGCCGAGCCCGACGACCAGCGTCCACGCGGCCGTGACTGCGCGTGACAAGCCACGAAGCTGCCTTCGCCCACACACATCTGCGATCCTGGTCACGACCATGATATCACCCCGGGTCCGCGCGATGCAGCCTCCTGCACGCCCCTTGCCGGAAAACCGCAGAGAGTTCGATGGTTGTTAAACATTGTGGTGATAGTCTCGGCAGACTGCGACTCCCGTGCGAGCCCCCGCATCCACATTGTTCGAATATCGTCAAAACGTTTATTGTGCCTTGCATGTACTGTGCCTCTGCGCCCGAAGAAGGCGCGACCCCACAACGGGAGGCTGAACACACAAATGAGATCAATGAACCCAATGCTGATCATCACCATGCTCGCTGCCACCACGCTCTTGGCCCCGCTCGCCCTTGCGCACTCGGGCGCCATCGTCGTCCAGAACGACGTCCATGGCAAGCGTTGCTACGTCTACAACACGCACGACTCTGCCGAGTTCTGGATCGAGACGAATGGCTACCTCGGCGACCCGAGCGTTCCCCAGGGCCTCGCACTCGTGAACCACGTTGGCGTCGTCCCCACGGAAGGCAGCGGCCTGCAGCGCTCAGCGGGCTCCTGGGGCCCGGCGGACACGCAAGTCGATGCGGAGGAGTGGGCCCACCACTGCACCGAGGAAGAGCACGACGAGGGCTGAAGCACGACCCCCCTCCGCCTCATCGACCCGGGCCGGTTCACCGGGCCCGGGTCCTCCCCCTTTTCATCTTGCACGCCCAGGAAGAAGCCCCTATGAACCTTCACCGCATCACCGTGTCGCTCGTGCTCGCCGCATTGATCTTCTTCGACGGCACGGCTGCCGCATGCCCCTACGTATACCGCGCGGATACTGGGGAGTCCCCCACCGGCGGCGATCGCACGATCTACATCTTCTGGAACCAAGACGATGTCTTAGAAGTCGACGTCTGGGAGGAGACGAACGGCAAACTCGACCAAGGCGTGAACGCCTACGGCGGCACCAAGAAGGGCGACACGGGCCTCCAGAGGCACAACGTCTGCTACGCTACCTTCACGAACGCCGATGTCGTGCGCTACAACTGGGACCACGAATCGAACGGCGGTGAGCACGGGTACCCCAACGGGGACAACATGGACAGGAACGTCGTCACCTACGTTCCTTTCGATGGCACGCCCGACGAGTGCACCGTGCTTGGGGGCTCGTTCGTCCCCGCGGACGCGGGCATTCTGCCCGGAACATCGGGCCCAAATGAATGGGAGGTCGTGTCATGGGGCGCGTAGGACGCAAGGCGGAAGAGACGCGAAGACGTCGGCGGCGGGTGACTGCGTGGACCAGCGGGATCGGATCCGGCGTCCTCGTGTTCATCGTCCTCTCGCTTGTCTTCTCCCGGCCCGCCCCCACGCCCGAGCTATCCGTTGGAGACGACCCCGTCCTCGGAAACTCCACCGCGCCTATCGTGGTCTATTACTTCGCGGACTTCCAGTGTCCCTCTTGTCGCCGATTCGAAGTGGACGGCACGATGGATCGTTTTCGCAGCGAGTATGTGGACACCGGCAAAGCCAAGCTGGTGTTCAAGGACTTCCCGATCGTCGGGGACGACTCGTGGACCGCGGCTCAGGCTTCCCAATCCGTGTGGGGGAGCGCTCCAGCCATCTACTGGCAGTGGCATCAAGGGCTCTTCCAGGTACAGGGCCCCGAGCGGTCCGGGTGGGCAAGCATCGACCACATCGTCGAGTACTCCGCACGATTCCCGGAAGTCAATATGACGGCGTTGCGTTCCTCCCTTGCAAGGGACGCGTATCGCGGGGAAGTGTCGCAGGACAAAGCGGACGGGGCTGCGCACGGCGTCCAGGGAACGCCCACCGTGATCGTCGACGGCCGCGTCGTGAACCCGCACCAGTACGACGAGTTGAAAGCAGCCATCGAGGAA
>JBAZZN010000222.1:0-5071 GCA_041658815.1 Thermoplasmatota archaeon | reverse complement strand
CCGCGTATGACCCCGCGACGCCGGAACGCGAGGGCGCTTCGCCGCATGAATCGCTTTCCCTACGATCGCTTGGCGCCACCGTCCCAGCTGGCGCGTTCGAGTCTGGCGCGTCGCGCGTGCTCGACGTGGACTTGCAGCTTCCGCGCCTCGTCCTCATTGGCCCCCGCGCGCAGCCCAGCAGCGTTGAGGTCGGCGAGCCCACGCACATCCTCGCGACGGTGGCGAACCAGGGCAACGCGACGGCCACGGCAGTTCGCGTCATGGTGTCCGAGTCCACGGCTCTTGCGAACACGGTCGTGGGTGACGTTCCGCCCGGCCAGTCACGTTCCGTAGTGCTACAGGCCAGCACCGTTGGCATGATGGGGAACCGCACCCTCTTCGTGCAGGCACAAGGCACCAATAGCGACGCGGACCCCACGGGCTTGCGCTCGCAGGGTGTGGCGCTCCTGGAAGTGCGACCAGATCCCCCGCCCGTCATCGTCTCATTCAGGGCATTGCCTCCCGCGCCAGCACCCCACGAGCCGGTGGCGCTCGACGTGAACGCGACGGATGACGATGGCGTGACGTTCGTGGATTTCCGGTGGCGCGACACGTCGCTTCACCACGCGAACGTCACCATTGGCCCACCGTTCCGCTTGATCATCGGCGCACTCACTCCCGGCGTCCCAGTTGACGCGTGGGCCGTCGTGGGCGAGGCCAACGGCCAGACGACTACGACAGCGCACGTCACCATCGCGGTCGCAAGCGCAGGCAACGCTACGACCACACCAAGCCAGACTAGCACGACGTCGACACCAGCTTCCCCGCCGCCAAGCGGCGCGAGCCGCGTGAACGCCGCGCTCGTCCCACTCGGGCTTTGCGCGGCGGTGCTCGCTGCTCACTTCTTGCGCCGTAGGACGTAGGCTGCTGCGAGCACGGCGCCAGCAAGCGCGACCAGCTCGAAGCCGGGGACCCGGCCAGACGTGGCTGGCGTCGGCGTGGATGAGGCTGGAGGCGTGCTTGTCGTCGTGCTCGTCGTGATGGTCGGCGTGCTGGGCGTCGTGATGGTGACCGTCGGCGTCGTCACCGCGCTGGCGACCGTCACGAGCTTGGACGCGATGGTTGTGCCGTCCGCGAGTTTCACTGTGACTTCGAACACGCCTGCTGAGGGGGGCGTGAACGTGAGTGACGCCGTCGTGGAGCCGCCTTTCGTGACCGTCACGCCTTGCGATCCTTGGGCCACGCCGTTCACGTAGAGCGTGAGGGAAGTCGCGCCGTCCGCGTCACCAGTGTTGCGCACGTCCGCCGAGACAGTGAGCGCTTGGCCCACGGTCAACGTGGCTGGGGCGTTCAGGTTCGCCAGCGAGAACACCGGCGCAGCCGTCGTGTTGCTCGTTGTGTTCGTGGCAGTCGTGTTCGTTGTCGTGGTGTTGGTACTTGTGGTCGTGTTTGTGTTGTTCGTCGAGTCAGTCGTGTTCGTGACGGCGGGCGGTCGCGCCAGCGTGACGCTGACGCTCGCGGTGCTCGTGGCCGTGCCCGAGTGCGCCGTCGCGCGGATGGTGTGCGTGCCATTCGCGAGGGCCGCGTTGTCCCAAGCGTACGTCCATGTGGTGGTGCCGACCGCGTCGGCATCCGCGCTGCCATCGATGCTGATGCTCACGCTCGTGGCGCTGGTGCTCGCTGCGCCGGAGATCGTGATGGGGCCAGTGATGACCGCGCCACTCGCGGGGTTGTTGATCATTACGGCAAGCACGCTGGTCCCGCCGCCGCTCCCGCCACCCCCCGTCGAGGCCGCCGCTTGCGGGGTACCTGTGATGAAGGCAGGCGTACCTGCCTCATTGTAAGCGTTGTATGGCGTGACGCGCACGTACAGCGTGGCACCAGCCGAGCCGGTGACGCTCGCGGTGGGGGATGTCACGTTCCACGCGTTCACGTAGGACGCGTTGGACGCGCTAGTATCGACAACGTACCACGAGGAGCCCGTCACGGCGGGCCACTCGAGGAGCAGCGAGAGCGTGCCCGCAGTCACCGTCACGGAGGGCATGGCTGGGAGGAGGGTCCTCGCGCTCGTGACGGCGCTCGATAGCGTTCCGAGCCCGAACGCGTTGGTGCCTCCGACCTTGTAGAGATAGACGACGCCGTTCGTGGCAGCCGCGTCCGCGTACGTCGTGGCGCCGCTCACGTTCGCAAGCAGCGTGAAGTTGGCTGAGGAGCCGCTTGCGTTGCGATAGACGCGGTATCCAGTCACGGGGTTGGCCGCGCTGGACGCGTTCGTCCACGAGAGGCTCGCGGACCCAACGGCGCGCGTGACGGCCAGGCCCGTTGGCGTGGCCGCGCCGCCGATGGGGGTCGCGCTCACGGTGCTGGACGCAGTGCCCGCCACGTTCGTCCCGGACCACGCGGTGACGGTGACGCTCGTCGCGGTCCCATCAGTGAGACCGGAAAGAGTGGCGGACCCGGTCGTGACGTTCGCGGTCACTGGCGTTCCTCCTTGGGTCCCGCTCACGATGTACCACGATGCCCCAGAGACGGTGGAGAACGTGACCGAGAGGTTGCCCGGTGCGGCTGGCGCGGCCGCCACGTCGGCGGGCGCCAGGGGCGTCACGAGGAGTCCAGAACTCCCGGAGAGGATGCCTTCTGCGGTGTAGTTGTCCACCGCACTCACCTTGTACGCGTTCGTGAGTCCAGTCAGTGGCGAGGCGTCCGTGTACGACGCGTTCGCCGCTCCGGTGACCGTAGTGAGAAGGCTGTACGTGACGGCGTCGGTACTGCGGTACACCTTGTAGCTGGCCACCGAGTTGCTCGCGGTCGAGGAGAGCGCGGTCCAAGTGAGGATCACTCCGTCGCCTGCGACGCGAGCGGCCACGAGGCCAGCGACGTCGGCGGGTGGAGTGTACACGCGGTTGGGGCTCGTGAGGCCCGAGCTGGGGCTGCGGGCGACGTTGCCACCCGTGTCGTTCGCGCGGATGTGATACTCGACACCAGCATCAGTGATGTTGTCGCCGGGGATCGTGCCAGTGTACGTGCCCGAGCCGCTCATCGTCACGTTGGTGAAGTTGGTGGCACCCACTGCGCGATAGCGGACCATGATGACGCTTAGCGTCTGGCCGCTGGCGGCCGTCACGGTCGCCGTGAGCGTGAGGTTCACGCCGGCAGTGCCGTTCCTCGTCGCCGTGTGCGTGATGGTGGGCGCGCTGCCGCTCACGATGCCCAGGCTGTGCTGCGACTGGGGTGCGTTCGATGGGGACGTGGCGTTGTTCGTGCCGTCGCTCGCGGTGATGTAGTACTCGACGTCCGTCGCGCTCCCAGCGCTGCTGAGGTTGATGACGCCGTACCAGCTTCCGTCCGCGGCGGTGCCGCTCGATCGGGCCATCGTGACGGACGCTGAGCTGCCAAACGTGCCGTTCGTGCCGAAAGCGTACGTGAGGGTGGCGGCGGAGACGGCCGCGTTGTCAGTGAGGGTGGCGGTGACGTTGAGGTTCGTGTTCGCGCTGGCGGATTCGGCTGGCGTGTGCGTGAGGGTAGGGGGCTGCGTGTCTTGCAGCGTCAGCGTCACGTACGCGGTGGGCGCGTTGGCCGGCCACGTGCCAGCGTTCGTGGGGGACGCCGAGTCCTGCGCTCGCACGTAGTAATGGACGATCGCCGCGGACGTCACGCTCGAAGGGATGAGCCCATAGCACGACTTGTTCGTCGCCGTGCCGCTGCACGTCATGGTGGTGCTGCTGTAGGACGTGTCAGTGGAGGCGTTGTAGTACAGCGTCGCGCTCGAGACCGCGATGTTGTCTGTGATTGTCGCCGTGATGTTGATCGGCGAGCCGCCGATGGACGAGGTGGGAGGCGTGTGCGTGATGTTGGGCGCGGTCGTGTCGGCCGTCCGCACGACGACGCTGGCCGAGTCCGACGAGATGGACCCGGCGTTCCCCACGACCACGAGCGTCACGGTGAACGTGCCCGAGCTTGAGAACGTCTTTGTGACGGTGGACCCGCTGCTCGTCGTCCCATCGCCAAAGTCCCAATTGTAGGCGACGATGGTGCCCGTTGAGCCCGTCCCATCGAACGTGGTCGAGGCCCCCACGTTGATGGTCTTGTCGGGACCAGCGTTGGCCGCAAGGCCCGCTTGCGCGTGGGCCAACGGGGCAGATGCAGAGATCAAGATGAGGACGACGAGGAGCTTGCGGTTCATGCGTTCTTACCCTCCCAGGTTGTCACCGTACGTCAGTGGATCAAGCGCCCACTCTGCGCCCGCGATGCTGATGTTGTCGCGCTTGGCGAGCAGCGTCCCGTCAGTGCTAATAATGCGCACATCGTAGGCGGCCTCCGGCAAGCCACCGATCACGAACGTGCCCGTGCCCGTGCCGCTGGCATCGACCGTGCGGTTGAAGCCTGTCGTCTCGTCGCTGCCGATCGTGCCGTTTGGCACGACAACGACGAGGAGCCCATCAGCGCTCGTGGAGTTGCCAGTCGAGTACGTTCCCGTCACTCGAGTATAGACGACGCCGCCCGTCAGGTCGAGCGTGGTCGTGGTCGTCGCGTCGCTCGCGACCTCCACGGAAACGCTCGTTGGCTCGTAGGTCGGGGCGAACGCGCGGCACTCGTACGTGCCAGCTGCGAGTCCGATGAGACTCGCGTTGCCACCAGCGTCCGTCTCGGCACCACGCCCGGCGTGCAGCGTCGGGTTGAAGCAGTCCACATGCGCGCCGGCGATCGAGGCAAAGCTCGATGCGTCCTGCACGTGCAGCGCGATGTTGCCGCCGGCCCCCAGCGAGACGTTGTAGCTTGTGGAGTCCGTGTCCGCCAAGATGATCACTGCGTCTTTGGTGAACTTGCCTGCGGTCCCGTCGCTTGGCTGCGCCGAGATGTCGTAGTGCATGCCACCCAGCACGCCCGTTATGGTGTAGTTGCCGTTCCCGTCCGTGGTGGCCGAGCCGCCACTTGGGGGGCCCATCGGGCGACCGTTCGAGTCAAGCGTTGGCCAGGCGAACACCTGCACGTCCGCGAGGCCGCTTCCGCCACGCGTGACTTGGCCGGTGAGCGTCTTGCCCGCCGAGAGCGTGATGGTGCCAGCGTCCATGACGCCAGTCGTGGCGTCCGG
>JBAZZN010000221.1:0-5089 GCA_041658815.1 Thermoplasmatota archaeon | reverse complement strand
AGAGGTACGCGTACAGCGGGGCCGCCAAGAAGATCGCGGCGTAGAGGAGCAACCACACTTCGAGCAGTATCTTCTGGAGCGCGACGTGCGGGAAGTCGTTCCACGCGAGCGCGGGAAGTGCGATCGCGAGACTCGCCATCACAAGGAAGGAGCATGACTCGAAGCTCGCAAGGTGCACGGCGCGCGAGAGCGCGCGCGTCCGTGAAAGCGCGGACTCGGGCGCTTTGGGCGTGCGGATGAATGGCACCTTGAACCCGAAGAGAGCTTTGAACGCCGCGCGCATGTGCACGAACTTGATGGCGTACCATACGCCCATGACCTTCACCGTGCCCCACATCGAGAGGTTCATGCTCCGCCGCAAGGCCAGGTGCAACCGCGCGAAGCCGTCCGCCAGGAGGAACACGGGCACGAGCCCAAGCAGCGCGATCTCGTTCCTGTGGTAGAGCATGAGCGGGTCCCCGCGGATCTCTCCCAACGCGATGGCCGCGACGGCGGCGGCGATGATGCACACGTAGATGCCGTCGAACCAGTGCAGGCCCGACACGAGCCAATCGAAGCGTTGCCGCCCAGAGAGCGGGCTGTGCAAGATCTTGCCAAAGTGTGCCTTCAGCACTTTCACGCCGCCGAAGGCCCAGCGATGGTGCTGCTTCTTGTACGCGTCGTACGTCGGCGGGATGAGGCCCTTGCCGAACGTCTTGGGGATGTAGAGCGAGCGCCAACCCGCCGCAAGCAGCCGGACGGATAGCTCCGCGTCCTCCGTCACGTGTGCCTCGGCCCACCCGCCCACTCGATCGAGCGCGTCGCGACGCAGCATGCCCATCGTGCCGCAGAAGCTCGTGGAATCGACTTCGTTGCGGCTGGGCATGATGGCGCGGTAGAAGTAGCCGTCCGCGAAGTAGTACTGTTTCGTGAGGAACGATTGGTGGATGTTGCGGTAGTCCTGCGGCGTCTGCAAGAAGCCCAGCGCCGGGTCGATGAAGTAGCCGACCGTCTCGCGCAGGAACTCGGGCTCCAAGTGGTAGTCCGCGTCGATGACGCTGATCATCTCGACATCGCGGGGCGTCAAGTCCAGAGCATTGTTGAGCGCGCCGGCCTTGAAGCCACGCCGTTCCGTGCGGTGGATGTACGAGAAGCCGTTCTCTCTACAGTACCTTTCCACCGGGGCACGGCACTTCTCATCGGTGCTATCATCGCACACCATGACAAGGTAGCGGTCCTTGGGGTAGTCGATCTCTTTGAAACGCGAGAGCGCGTCGAACACGATGTCTGGTGGCTCATTGTAGCAAGCATAGTGGAACGCGACGCGCGGGAGGTAGTACCGGCTGAAAGTCACGCGGTCTGGCGTGCGTCTCCACGACCGTTTCACGAAGTTGTCCAGTCCATAGAACGTGTGGATGACGACCATCGCAAGACTCATGCCTTCGGCCCATAGGAGAACGATGCTGAACGGGAGCGCCTGCGCGGGCACGGCGGGGAGGGACACGTTGAACACGTACGCGAAGTAGCCAGCCACGATGCTGACGAACGCGACGTACGCGAGTACTCCGTACAAGCGCCACCGGAAGCGGATCACGAGCAACCCGACGGCGGCGCCAAGGATGGCGGCAGCGAGCTCGGCGACGGTGAACGAGTCGAGCACGCCCCAGTAGCGCAGCGCGTAGAACGCCGCTCCACCATGGTGGCTCGCCCCCGCGCTCAGGTAACCTAGCACGTAGAGGAGGGATCCGGCGCCAGCTCCGAACGCCGCACCAGCAGCGTCGCGGAGGAGATGTCTTGCGCGTAGCATGCCCGTGGCGGAGCCCGCGAGCAAGAGCGCAAGGAACGCGCCGCCCAGCATGCTCGATTGCTGGACGTGCGTCCACGGCCCGCGCAGCGCTTCCGTGACACCGCTCGAACGCGCGCCCCCGATGACGAAGGCATGCACGATGAGCCCCAGCGCGGCTCCGGCCAGGAGTGAAAGGAGGATCGCGATGAGGCCGAGGAGTTTCCTCACGTTCTCACCTGGACGAGCGCCTGATGCTTGACCTCGAACTCGCAGTACGCAGCGCCTCGGCGACGGCAAGCGGTCTCCTCGACCTTGGCGAGGCAACCTGTCAGTGCTTCGAAGCCGCCAGCAAGGAGCCCCCGCTCGCGCTCGCAGTCGGCCCCACCGACAGTGCCGCACGATGCGCACTGGTAGAATCGGACCCGTTTGCGCGTGGCGTCAGATTCGATGATGCGCGCGTCGTTCCCCTGGTCCAGGACCATCTCGATGACCGCGTCGAGCGTGGGCGCGGGGGACGCGCGGCCGGCTTGCCGCGCTGCCGTGAAGTCGCGCGCCACGCTCTGGCCGCGCGCGGGCGTCGTCCACAGGGACTCCCATGGGAGGCGGGAGCGCGGCAGTGGCGTGCGGCCGTTCGCGGTGGGCGCCAGATCGCCCACGATGGCGCTACGAAAGACGAACGCGAGGAAGAGGAAGCCAAGCACGACGAGGCCCCCCTTCATGAGGAGCACGCTGCCCCTTGCGCCAGTGGGAGAAGCGAAGTGCCGGAGGAACTCCACGACCGCGTCGAGGATCGCCCTGACGAAGGCGCCGTCACCTACGGCCAATCTGGGGCGTCACCTCCATGGTTCGCCCGTGAGGCTGGACCCAGAAAAGGCGATGGGTACGGCTCACGAAGGGAGCGCGGCGATGAGCCGCTCGACGAACTCGTCCACGCGCGGGTCCTGGAACGATTCCCGGTAGTACAACAGTTCGCGGCGCGCGAGCACGGCGTCCTGGACGTGGTAACGCGCCGTGACGGCGTCCTCCAGCCTGCGATCGAGCACTCCAGCCGAGACGAGGCGCTGCAAGTGGAAACTCAGGGTCGAGCCGGCCACGCCCACTCGCTCCTGGATGTCCTTGTGCTGGATGCCAGGCGCGCCAAGCAGGGTCATGATGATCTGTCGCGGCACAGTGTGGCGAAGCGCGGCGAGCACCGGCTTCTCGGCGCGCGATATGTTCGACGAGCTGAAGAAGCGCCGGAACCCACTATCACGAACGCTGCCGACGAGTCCCATGCGTTCGAGCCGGTCAAGGTGGTACAAGACCTGGCCCAGGGGTAGCGCCGTGAGACGCTCGATCTGCCGCAAGTGGATGCCAGGCGACCGTTCGACGCACTCGTAAATGGCACTCCGCGGCCCCGCCGTCACTTGGGGCACGAGCGTTCGCATGGCTCGCCTGGGAAGGCGCTGGCTTAAACGTGCGTCGGTGGGACGGGTGGAAGGACGCTTGGCCGGGCCCGGTCGCTCAAGCCGCACGATTCAAGGTCAGCTATGGCGGTGAGTCAGACGCAGGTGCTAGCATGAAGATCTCACCCACCACGAAGCTCGGTTGGGCCGCATGTTGGCTTGCCCTGGTGTCCATAGTCGTTTTCGCGATCGGCGCAATGATCTCCCTCCGGCTCGATGGGACGCCCAGCTGGCTTCGCTTCGTCAATGTCATCGCGTTCGCTGGCGGGTTCGCCGGCGGCGTCTGTGCCGTCGTCTCCATGCTGCGGCAACGCGAGCGGGCGTTGCTGGTGTTCCTGACGCTGATCCCTGCGCTGTTGGTCGTCATGTTCGTCCTCTTCGCAGAATGACCCGCGTCAGTGCTGGTCCTCAGGCCCCGGACGTCTTGCCCCGGCTCGCCCTCGGGCGGCAGCGGCGCAAGGCTCGTGCCAGCGTAGAATCGGAGCGAAGCATGGGCCTTCCAGGATGCGAACCGCAGGATCCACCCCTTCCCCTCGACGCCCCAGAAGAGCATGCCTCACTTCACGACCTTCGTGATACCAGGGATCTCGTCGGCGACCATCTCGTCGATCCTCGTCGCGAGCGCTCGGTGTTGTGGGTTCGCCTCCGCGATCCACGCCTTCACGGCCGCGTCCCCTTCGACCTTGTCGGCGCGCGGGGCTGGCGCGGCGGGCTTGGGCACCTTCTTCGAAGTCCTCTTCGCCGCCTTCTTTGCAGGCATCAGCGCCCGGAGCGCGCTCGGCGGGAAAAGCATAGCGAGCCGTGAAGCATCCGCATGAGGAGAGTGACGACCGGTCTCATCGGGACGCAGATCACGAGCGCGGGCGCGAACCCCACGGCCTTCTCGGACGCGAGCGCGCTCCTCTACCTCGTGCCCCTCATCCTCGTCGCCGTGTTCCTCGTAAGGTTTGGATCAGCCAATCGTCCATCGGAGTGGGCGCGATGCCGGGATAGCGAGCCACGACGGAGAAAGCGGCGGCAGTTCCGCAGAGTGATCGGTAGCGCTCCAGGTGGGGAGCGAACGATACGGCTTCGTCGAGGAGTTCTTCAATGTCGTGGACACGCCGCGGTGGCGCGCCCTTCGTGAGAAGGAAGCCCTTGAGCGATTTCTCGGCGGCCTGTTGGATGTGGTAGCCCAGCGCATTGAGGGCCGCGCCCTCGTTGAGCAGGATCTTGGCCACGAGAACGTCCTCTCGCGCGAACGCGATCCAGTCGAGCGCCCGCGTCGAGTCCTTATGCGGCTTGTAGCACGATCCCGCGGCGGAACGCGTCTGTCACAACGGGATCTCCGCTTGCGAGCCGTTCCTCGATCTCCTGGGGAGTGTACACGATGAGGTCCAAGGGAATGCCCCGTCGCTCCTCCCGGATGAGTTCCCGGACCTCAGCGCATCGTTCAAAGAAGCCCTTCTCCGTCTTCTTCACGACGAGGAGGTCCAGGTCGCTTCCCTCGCGCGGAGACCCCCAAGCGAAGGATCCAAAGAGGATCATCTGTTGCGGACTGTACCGATCCTGGAGTGCGCGGACGATCGCCGCGAGTTGCGGCGGCTCGCCTGGCGTCTGTGGTCGGTTCGGCGGCATGATCATGCGTTCAGGACGTGCCGGTGCTTCCAACCCTTTGGGAAATGAATGCGCCCGCCGGCCCCGGAGCACAACTCTTCCCTTGGAATCGAGGCACAGGTGCGCGCGCGTGAACCACGCCAAGACGCAAAGAACCCAAGAGGGGATGTAGGGGCTTTCGACGGCCCGCGCGTTGGGTCGTTCGGGTGAGCCCAAGTGACGATTGTCGTGAGCATGGACGTGCACAAAGAGACGACGACGTACGCCGTCTTCGAGGATGGCG
>JBAZZN010000220.1:0-5120 GCA_041658815.1 Thermoplasmatota archaeon | reverse complement strand
GCGTCCGGTCCACGACCTCATGCCCCGCCTCGCGCGCGAGTCCCTCGATCGTGTCGCCCGACCCATCGCTATCTGGTCCACGCGAGTCGCTTGCGGTCAAGATAGCGAAGCGCGTGGTCTTGGGCGCGTGGGCCTTGTGCTCGCTTGAGGGATCATTCACGGTCACGTTGGCGCCCCTTTCGTCTTCGACACGACGCGCACGTTCTCGATCGCGGTGCCGGGATAATTCCCCGTCGCATCCTTCTCGAGTGCCTTCGTCATGTCCCACACCGTGAGCAGGGCACCCGTTACGGCCGCGAGCGCCTCCATCTCGACGCCGGTCTGGGCTTGCGTGCGCACGGTCGCCCGCACGCGCACGCCTTCCTTCTCGCGCGCGAGCGCGACGTCGATGCTCGTGAGCAGGATGGGGTGACAGAAGGGCACGATCTCGGGGGTCTTCTTGGCCGCGAGGATCCCGGCGACTTGCGCCGCAGGGAACGGGTCCCCCTTGGGGCCGCGTCCCTCCGCGAGCGCGGTGAGCGTCTCAGCCTTCAAGCGGAGAAACCCCTCGGCGATGGCTTCGCGCGGGACTACAGGCTTGGCGCTGACATCGATCATCCGGCCCTGCGATGTGGAAGGGGGATCCACGGGGACGAGTCCTTCCGCGGTGCGGGCGAGCCGTTGCGCCTTGGAGCGGGCGAGCGTGCGCTCGCGGAAGAATTCCTTGTCCTCATCAGCCATGATAGCACTCTCCATTTCGTTGGGTAGAAGGGTCGTTGACCCACCGATCTCCCTCTGCACTCACCTCGCGCTTCCAGATAGGGACGCGCGACTTGAGCTCGTCCATCACCCATGCGGCGGCGTCGAACGCTTGCCTTCGGTGCCTCGCGCTAGTCGCGACCCCGACTGCAGGGGCGCCAACGCCTACCGCACCGGTGCGGTGGTGGATCACGCAGCCCACGAGACCGAACTTAGCAATGGCCTCATCGCGCACCCTGGCGAGTTCACGTTCAGCCATCTCGTCGTAGGCTTCGAACCGCAGTTCCTGGACGGTGCCGCCCTCGTCGCGGGCGAGGCCAAGGAACGTGACGACGGCTCCGGCCCCCTCCGTGCGCAGGGCAGCACGAAGCGTCGCTTCGTCCAGCGGAGCAGCGTGCAGACTCCCGCCTGATACGGGAGGCATGAGCGCAACGACGCTGCCGGGTGATAGCTCGCGCGTCGCCATTGCCGACTCACCATCCACCGCGAGCAACATGTGCGCGCGGTACGCCGCGAGGCGGGGGTGCGCGCGTTCGAGTTGCGCGAGCACGTCCGCGACCGTCCCGCCCTCGGGCGCCTCCATGTCGAGCACGGCCGCTCCGACGACGTCGCGGATACCGGCGAAGAGGCGCACGCGGACTCGCATGGCCCAGGATGATGCATGGGCTATTTTACTATCGCGTGGGCGTGATGCCATCGACCGAAACATCGACCGCTCCCCCGGCCTCATTGAAATCGACGAGCAGCGTCCAGCGTCCGACCGCAGGGCTCTCCACGTTCGCGCGGAGGAAGTTGTTGCCGCGCGCTTGGAAGACCTGCGTGACTTGGGGGGAACCATTGGGGTCAAGCAAGCGCACTTCGATCGTGCCGTTCGAGAGCTTGGACACGACGGCGCTTCCATCCATGTGCAGTCTCGTCATGTCCGCGGTGACGAGGAACGTCTGGTTGACGGAGTATTGCACGTCAACGGCGGAGTGCTCACTGATGGCCGCGAGCGTCTGCGCCCTCTCGCTCGTCGCGTAGTACGCCGTGGCGCCAAGTAGGATGGCGATCACGGCGAGCACGCCCCACGTCGTCGTGAGCCGGCGGCGCCGTTGACGAGCGTAGTGGGGGAGCCGGCGCGCGAGAACACCGGCGGCTTGCGTCGGCGTTCTCATTGCTTCGATGGCGCGCAGGTAGTCGAAGTCCTCAGGGAGCGGGCGCTCGTCAAGGAGGGCGAAGCGGAACGCCATCGCGTCGATGAGGTCCCGCGCTTCGCGCACGCCCGCGCGGCGCAGGCCCGCGGAGCGCTCGTGCGTGGAGAGCGCTTCGTCGAGGCGCGTGACGTAATCGAGGACGTCGAGCGAGGCCACGTGGTGGCGACGGGGGGGCGCGTGTTAAAGGTTGGCCGAGCGATTGGCTTCACCTTGGATGCTGAGCACTGGGGCCTGATGGGCGTCGTGGTGGTCATCGGTGCCGCCTGCCTCTTGGGGCGCGCCCATCATGATTAAGAGAGAGCCCCCCGCTCCCGCGAGTCATGAGCCAACGGGAGCGCGTCCTCGTCTGCGTGGCCTGGCCCTACGCCAACGGCCCCCTCCACTTGGGGCACGTCGCCGGCTCGCTCTTGCCGCCGGACATCTTCGCACGCTATCACCGCCTCCGCGGGCACGACGTAGCGATGGTCTCGGGTTCCGACATGCACGGCACGCCGATCACGGTGGCGGCCGAGAAGGCAGGCGAGACACCCGAGGTCTTCGCCGAGAAGAACCGCGTCCTCCACAACCAAGCGCTGGATGCGCTTGGCATCAGGTTCGATCTCTTCACCAGCACCGCCACGCCCAACCATCGTGCGGTCGTTCAGGAGGTATTCGTCACGCTCCTGCGGAACGGCTTCATCGAGAAGCGGCCGATGACCGCTCCTTTCGATCCTCAAGCCAAGCGGTTCCTGCCCGACCGCTACGTGGAGGGCGAGTGCCCGCACTGCCACTTTCCCGACGCGCGCGGCGACCAATGCGACAACTGCGGCCGAACGCTCGACCCACACGAGTTGATGAAGCCTCGAAGCAAGCTCACGGGAACGCCGCCCGAGTACCGCGAGACCTCGCACTACTTCCTCTTACTCGACAAACTCCAACCGCTCCTTGAGCAATGGGTCGAGGGGCAGAAGACGCACGGCAACTGGCGACCAAGCGTCGTGAACTTCACCGAACAATGGCTCAAGGAGGGGCTCAAGCCGCGCGCCATCACGCGAGACCTCACTTATGGCGTGCCGATCCCCACGAGCGTCGGCGAGTACCCTGACAAGCGCATCTACGTGTGGTTCGAAGCCGTCATCGGCTACCTGAGCGCGACCATCCAACACGACCCAGAGGGGTGGAAGCGATTCTGGGACGAGTCGCAGAACACACGCCACTACTACTTCCTTGGCAAGGACAACATCCCGTTCCACACCATCATCTGGCCTGGCATGCTGCTGGGATATAATGAGAAGCCAGGCAAATTCGGGAAGCTATCACGCCCCTACGATGTGCCAGCCAACGAGTTCCTCCAGTTCGCTGGCGCGAAGTTCAGCAAGAGCCGCGGGAACGCGTTCTACGTGCTGGACCTGTTGCAGCACTTCCACGCTGACCAGGTCCGTTACTACCTCACGGTCAACATGCCCGAGAAGGGGGACACGGATTGGACGTGGCCAGACTTCGTGGCGAAGGTGAACGACGAACTCGCGGACACGCTTGGCAACTACGTGAACCGCGTGCTATCTTTCACCCGGAACACCTTCGACGGCAATACCCCGCCTGGCGCCCCCGCACCAGGGCCATCGGGCCTCGTCGAGGAGCGCCTCGCCGCCGCTGCGGGACACATCGAAGCGACCGAGTTCAAGGAAGGGCTCCGCGAGGTCATGCAGATCGCGCGCCTCGGGAACCAGCTTCTCCACGAGTCCAAGCCGTGGGACGCCGTCAAGCACGGACGGCGGGACGAGGCCGCCGCCGACCTCCATTGGCACCTTGGCGCGATCAAGACGATCAGCGCCGCGCTGCAGCCGTTCTTGCCCTCGCTCTCGGAGGAGATCTGGCGACAACTCGGCGAGGGCGAAGCGTCGCCACGCGCATCGGCCGAGAAGTCGGACGGCACTGACCACTGGCCCGCGAGGATGCTGCGCGTCGCGCCGGGTCAGAGGCTCGGCGACGTCAAGCCACTCGTCCGCAAGCTCGACCTCAAGGTCGTGCTCGATGAGTTCGCATCCCAATCCCCCAAGGAAACGATACCCATGGAGACGCCCGCGCCTGCTATCACGCCCACCAAGCCAACCGTGACCATCGACGACTTCGCCAAGCTCGACTTGCGCGTCGCGAAGGTCCTCAGCGTGGAGCCTCACCCGAAGGCGGACAAGATCTGGGTGCTCCAAGTCGATATCGGCACGGAGAAGCGCCAGATCCTGGCAGGACTGCGCGAGCACGTGAAGCCCGAAGAGTTGCTTGGCAAGAGCGTCGTCGTCATCGTGAACCTGCAGCCACGCACGATCAGGGGACTGGAATCGCAAGGTATGGTCCTTGCAGCCGAGGCGGACGGCATCGTGGCGCCCCTGATGCCAGCAAAGACCGTCGCTCCCGGCGCCGGCATCAAGTGACTTGACGGGTCAGCACCCACCCAGCGGAGCAACCAACGGGGCAGCCAACCTTAAGTAGGCCCGGCAACAGGACAGAGTTCGGAGACTCGAACAATGCTGAAAACAGTCTTGATCGCACTACTCGTTCTGGGCGCCATCTCCGCCATCGCTCCTGAAGCGGCTGCTCTACCCGTCCCGCCGATCAGCTCGGACACGCTCTTCCGTGAGATCGCCTGCGTCGGGGCGAGCCTCGGTCCCAACGTGGCCAGTTGCGTTTTGCCTTAGTTGGCGTTGTCTGGCTCAAGCATGATCCACAGGCGCTAAGCTCGCGAGCTTGGCGGCTGCGTGCTCCTCGTCCTCGGCGAGCGTGTGCAGACGCTTCCGCAGCGCCTCGTTGGGTGCGTCGCGCGCTGCTCGCCGGATCAGTTCGGCGCTGGAGCGCTTGACCTCCACGAAGCTCTCGATCAGCTCTGGAAAGTCGAGCCCCCCCGGTTGGAGGGGCTTGGGGCGCCGGGGTTGGTCCGAGACGGCTTGATTCCACTCTTCGATGATGCTCTCGAGCTCAAGGCTGGCGCTCGCCGCACGGCGGCGGAGGCCTTGCACGACCGCGCGGGACTCTTCGTCCGGAAGCGCGTCGGCAAGCCGACGCAAGCCCGCTGGACCGACCGTCTCCTCAAGATACTGGATCGTGCGCAACTCGTTGAGCGTGCGGCCGAGTGACGCGGAGAGCTCTGGCACGGCGGAGACCTTGAGCGCCTATTGACCGATGGAATGCATAATCTGGTTCTGGTTCAAA
>JBAZZN010000219.1:0-5128 GCA_041658815.1 Thermoplasmatota archaeon | reverse complement strand
GCGCGCACGTACTCGACGCGCGAGCTGATGCAGTTCTTCGGCGACCACTTCAACTCGGACCAGGACTCGTGGGTAGCCGAAGCCGCTCGCGTCAAGCTGCCCATCTTCGTGCCCACGCTGCATGATAGCAGCATCGGCATCGGCATGGTGCAGAACTACGTGAAGGCGAAGACCGCCGGGAAGCCTTACCCCAAGCTCGACATGATCCGCGACGCCTACGAGCTCGCGCAGGTCAAGTACAAGTCCAAGAAGACGGCCATCGTGTACCTGGGCGGCGGCGTGCCCAAGAATTACATCCAGCAGACCGAGGTCATCTCGGAAGTCCTGGGTCACGACGCCGGCGGCCACAACTACGCTATCCAGCTCACGATGGACATGCCTGTGTGGGGTGCTCTCTCGGGCTGCACGTTCAAGGAAGCGCAGTCCTGGGGCAAGATCGCGAAGGACGCGGACTTCGTGCAAGCGCACGTCGATATCACTATCGGCCTGCCGCTCCTGACGACCGCTCTCATCCAGAAGAAGCACTTGTGGGAGGGCCGCAAGCGCCTCAACTTCCAGTACGAGGGCGACGAGCTCGTTAGCCTCCGGCCACAGGCGTGAGGGCGAACACGTGAAAGCGGGCCCCCTGACGACGCTCGCCCTTTGGCTTTGCCTCGTCGTCCTCGTCTTGGGCATCGGGGGTCTCGGCTATCTCGCGCTGTACGCTACGAAGGGCCTCGGCGGCATGCCGGCGGAGGCGTGGCGCATCCTCGTCGCGCAACCGCTCAGTCTTCCCCGTGTTTTTGATATCCTTGCCATCTGTATCGTGGTGGCGACGCTCTTCCTTGTGCCGATCGCGCTTCTGGAGACGAGGGCGCTTCGCGCATTCGCCCGATCGGAGGCCCAGCTCCGGCTCGAGCGACCAGAGGACGTCGTTTCTCCCTATGATGGCGTGGAGGGCGATGGGGTCGCATTCGATGGCGCGATGGGGCGCACGCTCCTCCTGAAGCCGGAGCGGGGCATCGGCGCACCGCGAGTCATCGCGTTCCCACCCGTCGAGACGGCGGTGAGTCCCACGGACGCGCCCGCCGAAGGCGACGACCGGACGTCCCCGTTGGGTTCATAGCCCACGTGCGCCCAGTTCGGGAGGGTCGGATGTCGTACAGCGCGGCAGAGATCGAGCGGTTCACGTACTGTCCGCTGAGCTGGTCGCTCGCGCAGCGCGGCCAAGATGGGGTCGGCGAAGCGACGGCTCAGGGTGAGCGCGCGCACGCGGCCATCGGCACGCGCATCAGCATCTGGCGCAGCCTGCTGGATGAGCACTACTCGGCACTTCGCATCGCCTTGTACCTCGCGCTCGCGGCCGCCAGCGCGGCGACCCTCGCACTCGAAGTCGTCTTCCTCGACGCCAATGGCCCGTCCCATTGGATCCTCCTCGCCATGAGCCTCACGTGGCTCCTTGTCTCGCTGGGCTTCCTGCTTCGCGCCATCTGGAAGGAGGACGAGGCCAAACAAGTCGTTGCCGAGAGCGGCCTCGTGCAGGGAGAACTCGCGTACAGCGACCTCGACCGACCCGCAGAGACGCTCCGCGCGCCCCGCTACGATCTCTCGGGCCGGCCCGACTACATCGTGCGGCGAGGCGAGGCGTACATCCCCGTCGAAGTGAAGACCGGCCGCACGCCAGACAAGCCCCACGATAGCCACCTAATGCAGTTGGGCGTGTACTGCATCCTCGTCGAAGAAAAGTACGGCAAACGCCCAACGCACGGCGTGCTACAATACGCCCAGTGCAGCTTCGAAGTGCCATTCACGGAGGCCTTCCGCGACAAGGTCCTTCAGACCACGCTCAAGATGCGACTTGCCGAGATGACCGGGAACGTGCACCGAATCCACAACTCGCCGGGCAAATGCCGGGGGTGCTCGCGGAGGGATGCGTGCACGGAACGATTGGCGTAGCGCTGGCCTGCGGCGCTGACGCCCCTGGTTTCCCCAGGAAACTCCAGGTTCGGCGACTCCCGAGCGAAATGCCACCACACTTAAGCAGGGTCGCCGCTTTTGCGGCCCGGTATCTAGCATCCACGCACCGGTGCCTCGCCCCCTGATGGGGGGCCGGGGCCAACCGCTTTGGCGTGGGGGAGATGGGTCCCCGTTGGACAGCCACCGTCCCAGGCTCGTCCGGATCATGCCCATCTTATTCTCATGACACCAGCGGAAGCCTTGCCATGCCCTCGCTCATCCTCGTTTCTCGCGCCGACCCCGCGAGCACCAACATCCGCGATGCCTTGCTCGATGCCGGTGGCTGGGAGGACTCGGGCGCATTCCATGGCCTCCCAATGCGACGGCGTGCCGATCTTCTCATGGCCGAGGTCGAGCCGATGCACCTCGAGTGCGACCTCGTGGACCGCTCGCTCAAGGCAGCAGGCTACCAGTTCGACGCGGTCATGGTAGCAAGCCGCCATCGTGCCGAGAGCGGCAAGCCCGCCATCACGGTCCACCCGATCGGGAACCTTGGCGAGGCCCAATACGGTGGCGCGCCGCGGCGGCTCACGCCAGCTGCGCCCATCATCATGTCGCGCGTCATTCGCCGCCTCCAAGCCGAAGCGCAGGGGCTCAAGCACGAGGTCACGTTCGAGGCCACGCACCACGGGCCATTCTTGGAGACGCCGACGTGCTTCGTGGAGATCGGCACGAACGAGGCCGCGTGGACGGACCCCGACCTGGGCAAACGCGTCGCAAGGGCGCTGCTGGCGGCGCACACGCCAAGCCAAGGCGATGACGCGCCCATCCTCGTCGGTCTGGGAGGCTCCCACTATGCCCCCAGGTTCGGCGACCTCGTCAAGCAACGCAAAGCCAACTTCGGCCACATCGTGCCGGGCTATCAATTTGACAAGGGGCTGTCGCATGAGGTCATGCTGGACGCCATACGCATGACGCCTGGCTGTCAAGGCTACTACTTCGACCCGCGCTCGCTCACGAAGCCGCCAGACGTCGCGTTGGAGACGTTCGGCGCGCTCGAATTGGGCTGGTGGACCGACGCGGACCTCCAGTGAACGGACCTCCGGAGAAAGCGGCCTGCCGACACGTTCATGGGTGCGGCCCTGACTGGTCGCGGCGTGGCCGCGCACGCCAGGTTGAGCATCATCCTGGGCAAGGGAGGCGTCGGTCGAACGACGATCGCTTGTGCCTTCGCCGTTGACCGCGCCGTGGCCGGCGAGCGCGTGCTCCTCGTGAGCATCGTCATGGATGAGGACCCCACCGCGCGTATCCAGCACGAAGCGGCTGGCGTCGATACCGGCGGTCGGCTCCAACTCCTCAGCATCGACACGCGCGACCTCGTGGACGACATCGTCCGGCGCGTCACCCGCATGGGCACTATGGCTGACTTCATCATCCGGAGCCCCAGCTACGAGAGCCTCGTCGATATCGTTCCCGGCGTGCACGAGATGGCGCTCTTCCATGAACTCGAGAAGCGCACGCGCGGCGAGTTCGACCGCATCGTGCTCGATGCCCCCGCGACAGGGCACGGCCTCCACTTCCTGGCCGCGCCCGAGAAGACCAGTCGCATCCTTGCGGGCCCCCTGAAGGACCGCGCTGAGCGACTACGCTCGTGGCTCCAAGACCCCGCGACGACGGACGTCGTCATCGTAACGCTCGCCGAGGAGATGCCCGTCCGCGAGACCATCGAACTTGCCAGCACGCTGCGGCGCCAAGGCTTCCCACTGGACAACATCGTGGTGAACCGCTGGCTCCCGCGCGTCTTCGTGGACGAGGGGCCACATGCGGTCCTCGACGCAGTGAGCAAGCATCGCCTCGCGGACCCAAGCTGGGTCACCGCCATGCGCCTCGTGTCCGCACAGCACTCCGAAGCCGAGTCGCACCTTGCAGAGCTGCGGGCCCTCGACGCGAAGCTCGCGATCGTGCCGCTCATTCCTGATAGCAGCCATCGGCTCCTCAAGGTGGCCGAGGCGATGAAGGACTTCGTTCCAAATGGGGGGTCTGGGGATCTCGCCCCCCGGAGTCGCCGGCCCGAGGACGGGTCTGGAGGCGCTGAGCCGCGCAGGGAGGGCCTATGACCCTCAGAGACCAACTCCGCTCGAAGCGCCTCATCGTCTTCCTCGGCACCGGCGGCGTCGGCAAGACCACCATCGCCGCGGCGAGCGCGCTGGAAGCGTCCCGCACGCGGCGGACCCTTGTCCTGACCATCGACCCGGCGAAGCGCCTTGCTGACAGCATGGGCGTGAAACTTGGCAGCGAGATCGTGAACGTCAAACCCAACCTCGACGCGCTCATGCTCGACACGAAGGCCGCGCTCGACGCACTCGTGCGGCGCTACGCGAACGACTCGCACACCGTGCAACGCATCTTCCAGTCGCGCTTCTATGAGCAGTTGAGCGACGCGTTCGCGGGCAGCGAGGAGTTCGTCGCCATGGGAACGTTGCATGACCTGCTGGCGTACGGCGGTTACGAGACGATCATCGTGGACACACCGCCCTCGCGCCACGCCATCGAGTTCCTGCGCGTGAACCGCAAGCTCATCCGCGTGTACGAATCGGGCGTAGTAAGATATCTCTTCAAGCCCACGCGCTTCCTGCGCTTGGGCGGCGGCTACATGGCGCAGGTGCTCGCGCGGTGGACGAGCAGCGAGTACGTGAACGAGCTCGCCGAGTTCATGACGACGTTCGACCAGATGTTCCAGGACATGGAGACGCGCGTCCGCACGATGGACACCGTGCTCGCGGACCCATCCCGCACCGCGCTCAACATCGTCGCGGCGCCAGAAGAAGAAAGCGTGCCGCAGACGACGCGGCTCTACGACGAGGTCACGCGCACGCTCGCGTTGCCCGTCGAGTCATGCATCGTGAACCGATACTATCCGAAGCTGCCGCACGGCGGCATCACGGAGCGTGACGCCTCGGCCCTCGCGAGGCACGTTCACAAGCCCCAGCAGGACGTCGAGCAGTTCCTGCGTGAGGCAAACGTCGCCACGCGCTTCTACGACCTCATCGCGGCGGACCACGAGAAGCACGCGCTTCGCCTGCGCGCGAACTTGGCCGGCGTGGAGTTCCTCGTCGTCCCCGCCCTCCCGGGCAGCGTGCACGACCTCGCGGGGCTAGAGAATGTGCGCGAAGCGCTGTTTGGGTGAAAGCAG
>JBAZZN010000218.1:0-5162 GCA_041658815.1 Thermoplasmatota archaeon | reverse complement strand
TCGGGAAGCGCTCGAGCGCGATTCCGAACCACAATCGCTCGCATTTCCTCCCCCGAATAGTCGTATGGGCGCTTACGCGAGGCCCGCACCCACTTCGCCATGTTGGTGGTGTCGCAGGACCCGCGGGGGGCCGCGAGCGAATAGGGTCTCCTTCCACTGGAACTCGTGGGCGACCGAGGGGACTAAGGGGCCAGCGAACCGTGCCGTCGTTCGTTCCCCGTGTCCGTGCTCGTCGTCCTCGATACCGAAACCACTGGGTTCGGAGTTTCTCGCGGTCGCGCGGATGGCGTCGTCCAGATCGGGCTGGCGTATCGAATCCCCGGATCCAGCCACGTCGTCACATGGGGGATGACGTGCAACCCAGGTGCCGAGTATCTCGAAGGCGGGCGGGCGCGCGAAGCCCTCCGGATCTCTGGTCTCGACGAGGACGCAGTGCGCGCTTCGCCATCCGCATCTGAAGCCGCGAGCCGCCTCGGGCGCATCCTCGCGAGTCTTCGCTCCGAACACGCCTTTGTGCGACTCACCGCGTACAACATCGATTTCGACCGGCCCTTCCTCGAAGCCTCGCCATGGAACCTGACCGGGCCTTGGGGAGAATGCATCATGCTGAACGCGCATAAGGCGCTCAACCCCGAGGGAAAGTGGCCACGTCTAACGGAAGCCTGTGGAGCGTTGCAGATTCAATACCCGGGGCGAGCACATGAGGCACGCATTGACGCGTATGCAGCACTGCTGGTCCACGAAGCCCTCGAGGCCCGTGGCACGGTCAGAGTCCCCGTTGTCGAGCCGACGGCGCCCCGACCAGAACGAGGTGCCCCATGACGTCCAGTCCGACGATTACCGGTGCGGCTGCAACGCCGGCGACGGCCACGATTCCCATCGCTGCGACGACCAACGTCGAAAGCGGAATCCGAATCGCGACCGTCCGCATTCAAAAATACCGCTGCCTGAAAGCGCTGGAGGTCGACCTCGACGACGTGACGGTGCTCATCGGCGAAAACAACGCCGGGAAGACGAGCTTCATCAGTGCTCTTGCCGCCGCGCTCGGAGACCGCGGGCGTACGATAGAAGCGGAAGACGTCTTCGTCGCACCCGGTGAAACGAGCCCACCCGACACTCGGGTCGTGTTGATCGACATCCTCATCGTTCCGACGACGGGAACCGAGTTCAACGAGAAGTGGACAAAGAATCTCGGCAACAACATCGAGGTCGCCCCCGATGGCGAACGCGCGACCATCAGGACGACGCGCGAGTGGAGCGCCACGAAAGCAGGTCACGAAGTCACGCGGAAGTTCCTTCAAGAGTGGCCGGCCACACTTAGTGACATGCCGAATGCGACAGCGCTGAAAAGCGTGCCCAGCAGCGTCCTCGACGCGATTTCACTCTACGTTGTCGATGCACGCCGCGACATCCGCGATGACCTACGCGCCAGGGCCAGTTTCTGGGCCAGGATGACCGAAGATCTGCACATCCCTCAGCAGACAGTCATCGAGCTCGAGGAGCAACTCGAAGCGATCAACACCCGGATCATGAATGAGTCGAGCGTTCTGAAGCACGTCCAGGACCACTTGGATGAGATCGTCCGGACACTTGCGGGCAACGCGAACAGCGTGCGAATCACGCCAATCACCCGCCAGCTGCGTGATGTCCAAGAAGGCATGGACATCCATTACGCTACCGCCGGCGCGCAATCGTTCCCGATCGCGAAGCACGGGATGGGAACGCGAAGCCTCGCGAGCATCCTCACGTTCCGAGCATACATGCAGTGGAAGCAAGCTCACCTGGGGAACGACGTTCTTCACCCCTTTCTGGCGCTTGAAGAGCCGGAAGCCCATCTTCATCCGCAAGCCCAGCGCGCCATCTTCCGAGAGACCCTCAGGATTCCTGGCCAGCGCATCATCAGCACGCATTCTCCCTATGTCGCAGGCCAAGCCCAGATCAAGCAGTTGCGCCACTTCAAGCGACGAGGCCCTGAAGCCGTCGTCAAGAAGCTCGACGCGGCGAGCGCCGGACTCGACGGAGACGCCATTCGAGCCATCGAACAAGCCGTCATGGAAACCCGCGGCGAGCTCCTTTTCGCGCGTGCTATCATCCTGTTCGAAGGAGAGACTGAACAATTCGCCCTCCCTCTCCTTGCCGAAGAATATTGGGGCACGAACGTGAACTCCTACGGTTTCAGCCTCCTGGGGTGCAGCGGCAAGAACTACAGGCCATTCCTGCGCATGGCAAGCGCCTACGATATCCCATGGTTCATCTTCAGCGACGGCGAGGCGCATGCCGTCACGGCCGTCACCAATGCTCTCAACGACATCGGTGCGGGCACGCCGGCGGGGCACCCACAGGTCGAGATCCTGCCTAACGGACACGACTTCGAAGGTTATCTTGCCTCCCAAGGGTACGAACCCGAACTTGCTCCCGTACTTGATGCGGTGCACGGGCAAACGAACTTCATCGCGTCGTACAAGACAAACCATCATGGCAAGCCAGGAAAGGGGGGTGTTCTGCGCGACTACCATGGCGCTGGCGGCAATGAACGCGCTCTCGCCGATGCGCTGCGCGACACCAAGACGCGCACGGCCAAACAAGTTGCACGAGCTATCACGACATCCCCAACACCGAGCCGCCGCGTCCCATCCGCCATGAGATTGTTCTTCGACAAAGTCAGCGATAAGCTCGGCCTGCCGAAATGGAGCGGGGCCACATGACGAGCGTACGACTCACCGCGAAACAAGCGGAGATCGTCGAGGCGCGCGATGGCGCGATCCTCGTCGAAGCAGGCCCCGGATCCGGAAAGACGAGAGTCCTCACAGAACGGATCCGTCGCCTCATCCAGTCGAGCGAAGGCAAATATCGCGTCCTCGCCCTCACTTTCACGAATAAGGCCGCAGACGAAATGAGAAGCCGTCTTGAGACGACCATCTCCGACGTGAATGATCACGTCTACATTGGCACGATCCATAGCTTCTGCCTGCAGGTCCTCACGGAGCGCGGCAAGAGTGTCGGCGTCGAAGGCGGACCCACCATCTTTGACGCCCTCGATGACAGGAAGCGCGTCATGCGCGACGCGAAGGACCAAGACCCGCTTCTTCAACAAGAGATCGGTCGTCGCGCGAGAAGCGTCGAAGACGAGGAGCGCATTCTCAAGAACTGGCTCAAAGAGATCTCTGAGACAAAGCGGAAGCTGCTCCTCCCCGCGCAAGTCAGGCGGGCCGATCCTGTCCTTGCCGCGGCATATGAGGGATATGACCTTCAACTCAAGAAAAGCCGCGCCCTCGACTTCGATGACCTACTTCTCCTCACATATCGCCTGCTCACGGAGCGCCCCGAGATAGCCGCGTTCTACCGACGGCTTTACCGATACGTGTGCATCGATGAAGCGCAGGACTTGAACGAAGCGCAGTACAAGCTGCTTAAGGCACTTTGCGGCCCCGATTTCAAGAACGTAATGCTAGTCGGAGACCCTCATCAGAACATCTATGCGTGGAATGGAAGCCACCACAAGTACCTCGAGCAGTTCGCACGAGAGTTCAGTGCCCAGAAGTTCCAACTCGTCGAGAACTTCCGTAGCGCCAAACGAATCACCAAAGCCGCGAGCAAGCTCGCAACTCTCGCCTCCACCCCTAGCGAAGCCGTGACGCCCGCCGAGGGGGAGATCCGCGCGTTCTCCCTTCCGGACGAGGCCGCGGAAGCCGAGTTCGTGATCGCGAATGCGAAGAGAATCATCGAAGAGGGCCACACCGAGATCGAAGAGAGAACGACGTGGGGGAGCGTCGCAATTCTCGCGAGGACAGCCTACCTTCTATCACCGGTCGAGGAGGTGCTCAAGCAGCAAGGCCTCCCGTACTACAAGCGCATCAGCGCGGAAGACGTGTACCAGTCCGATACCCTCCGTGAGTTTGAGCTTCTCTTGCGCCTTGTCGCGAACCCACGCGACCATCTTCATTATGATCTATTGCTCGAGTCGTGGAAAGCAGCCGACAACGCCGGTCCCGTCACAGACGAGACCGGCAAGATCGAGATGCCAACGCTCGTGCATCGGCTCTCCAGCCTGCCGCCACGTGCTGGGGTCGAATGGCGCGCAGTGGAGGCCATCGGCGATGCGGAGTCCGACTTCGATCTCCTGCCCGCACTCGAGGAGCTGACCACTCATGCGGCCGATCTGCCCGAAGAAGACAAAGCCGCCGTCCTTGCCGACATCAACTCGCTCCGCGGTCAGTGGCGAGCCTTCCTGAAAGCCGGTCCCGCAGGGAAGCGACGTCTAGTCAGCTTCCTCGCGCACACTGCTTTGGGTGGCGGGCAACCGATCGACGAGGAGGGACTCGCACTTCTCACCGTTCATTCTGCAAAAGGTCTCGAATTCGACGCCGTATTCCTCGTCGGCTTCGCACAAGGCACCTTCCCAGACTATCGAGCCCAAACGGAAGCGCTCGTCGAGGAGGAACAGCGCAATGCGTACGTGGCGATCACGCGTGCCCGCCGTGTCTGCTACATCACGTACCCCCGTGAGCGACTGATGCCGTGGGGCGACAAGCGGACCCAGCAGCCGTCGGTGTTCCTTGAGCTCATGGGACTGAAGCCGATAGCGCGCACGAAAGCGTAACAAAGCGAGTTCCAGTTTGGCGCCCACCTGAGATGTTAGAGCAGCCAGAATCTGGCATCCACACCGCCGCGTCGCAATAGGCTCGCGGCGACTCCGGAGGCATCAAAGGAAGTGCCAGTCAGGTCGCCCAACTCCTTCGCGAGGCGTCGCATGCTGACTCGAGCCGGTGAACCTTCGCCACAAGAATCGATCACCTCGCGAAGGTGATTGCTCACAGCACGCAAGTTCGCGTTCTCCAGCCAGGCTGAGGCGAAGAGCGAGAAAACGACATACCCTGCGAGAAAGATCGTGGTTGTTGAGGAGCCATCGGCCGTTTGCGTCCAGAAGACGAAAACGGTGAATGCGCCAGCAACGATGGGCTCGGTCGCCCTCGCGATGAGCGCGCGTTTCGCGGATCGCTTCGCGAGCGCTTCGAACTTTTCCGCAAGTGAGTCAGGCGAGCGGGGCCGAGAAAGGATTGCGGAGCTTGGCATCATGTCAGGGTAGGCAAAGCTTAGCGCGACTTGGGCAGTCATCATTGCGAAGAAGACGGCAACGATCCCGCGAATGCTGAATCCTGGAA
>JBAZZN010000217.1:0-5208 GCA_041658815.1 Thermoplasmatota archaeon | reverse complement strand
CGCTTTTCTCGCGCCACCTCCAACAAGCTCAAATATGATTCCGTTATTTCATTATGTTGGAATAATGGAAGTTGGAACCGACGATCGTATCATCACGCTCCTGGCCGGCACGACCGACCCTCTGTCCCTTGCAGAGATCTCGACTCAGATCGCGCGCTCACCGCCGGCAACCCACCGCCAACTCCAGCTACTCGCCGCGCGCGGCATCGTTGAGCGACGCGGCTCTCACAAGGACGCCCGATACAGTCTTGCTGCAAGTGTCGAGATCGCGTGGACGGTCCCGGCGAGGGGCAGCGAGCACGGCTTCGCCCATCGGTGGCGGCACCCTGGCGAGATGGACTGGCGCTTTCCGCTCGTGAGCCGTCTCAATGATGTTCCAGCTCAGTGGGCACTGACACGGTTTCTCGAGGCAGCGCGCGATATGGGACTCTTCACGCCGTGGCTTGTGGATCACATCGACGACAAGAAGCGGGGCTCGAACGACGTTTGGGCGGATTTGAGCCCAAGAACGAGGCGCGAGCGGCGAAGAGCTCCGACGAATCACGGTGACGTCCACATGTACGCTTATGGGAGCTGCGTGACCGGCGCTGCCCACGTCGGGTCGGACCTGGATCTCGTCGTCGTGTACGACCTACCGAAGAACGATGTTCCAGCCTTCCCTTATGAGAGAGAGATCGAAGCGATCGTGAAGCCGCTGAACTTGGGTTCTGCCAGGCGCCTTGACGTCCGCGTGTTCGGAGAAGACGCGTTCTTCGTGGGTCTGGTTGCGATGCATGAGCGGGTCCGGCGCAGCATCCTTGACAGCGCGATCACGGTGTTCTCGACGGCAACCCAACCACGATACATCGAACGCAGCCGCACAGGCCTGGGGAAGGCGATATCAGAATGGATGAATCCCAAAAACTGATCTCACTCGCCGAGGATTACTGGGAATCTGCGAGGGACAACCTTGCGAAGCAACGGTACAACGTGGCGTTCGAAGCCGCGCGTCACGCGGCCGAGCTCGCGGGGAAGGCCATGCTCCTGCGCAAGATCGGTGACTTCCCGAAGCGGCACGACATCGGCGGTGACCTCCATCGGGCCAAACTCGTTCCGGTAGGCGTCGATGCTGCGACGCTCGATGAGTTCCTAGCGGACTATCTCCGCGGACGGTACGAGTGGGACGAGGCAGATCCGAAGGAGGCGCAGCGGGCCGTCGCCTTGGCTCGAAAGATGCTCGACGCTGCCAAGCGCGTCTGATGATGCCGGCTCACGACTCAATGCGGGGTGCCAGCAAGTACGTGACACGGACGAATCGCCTGCGGGCGACCGGCGCCTGAAGGCGCCTTTCGTCCTATCACGTACTTGCTCAGTGCGCGGATGCGAGTCGTTCGCTGCGGCTCACGACTCGATCCGCGGCGCGAGCAAGTACGTGACGTGCCCGTTCCCGCCGGCGAGGTCGAACTCGATCTTCACGGGGTAATCGTTCCCCAAGTTGAGGTGGATGCCCGGAGAGCCCTTCGCGGCCTTCACCATGTTCGCGAAGTAATCGAGGCTGAAGAGCGACTTGACCTTCTCGCTGACCTTCAGCTCGGGGATCATGCTGCGGTCGAGGCGCAGGTGGACTTGGTCCGTGTCGCCCTCCGCGAGCAGTTCGAACGTGTCCTTGTCTGCCATGAGGATGACGTGGTCAGCGATGGCTTCGCTCGCGCGGATTCCGCGCTCCAGCTCGCTGGGCATGAGCGTGATGTGCGCGGGCAAGTCGAGCTTGGGGACCTTGGGGTCGCTCATGCCGCTTGTGTCCACGAGGCTCATGCGCCGCGTGACGTTCCCGATCTTCATGACGAGGCGGTGGTTCCCTGGGTCGAAGCTCATCTCGACCTCGTCGTCGCCGGTGGCGAGCTTGAGGACTTCCTTGAACTTCTCGAGGTCCACGCCCATCTCCATCTCATCGGCCTTGTACTCCATGAAGGCGGCCGCGCGCAGCGTCAGCTCGACCATCGCGACGTGCGCGGGGTCAACGGCCTTCAATGATAGCCCCTCCGGTGTCACGTGGATCTTCACCTCGTCCACGAGTGTGGATGTCGCGTCGATGAGCGTCTTGAGGACGTCCGCCTTGCAGCGCGCTTGGAGCATGGGATTCCCTCTGATTTGCTCGGGATACTTCCCTCCGGGTTAAAGCTCCTCCCCATCGCAGGGACGTGGCGAAGGCTCGCTTCCGGTGGAGCCGTGGGTGGCTTCGATGAGTGCGTGGCGCAGGACGTGGGGGCTTGCTTCGTAGTCCCCCAGGGTGACAAGTCCCCCTTTTCCGTGCCTCACCGACGGTAAGCTCAAATCCTACCGAAGGAACGTCGTGTCGGTTGCCATAGGAGGCTGAATCAAATGATTCCGCGTTATCTCGCAGTTGCCGTGCTTGCCATCGTACTTCCCCTCACCGGCCTGGCCGCCGGGTCGAGCCCCTGCTCAAGCGATCCTGCCCTAGGACCGGCCGGCGGCGTGCACCCGGTGGGAGCCCCCGGGGACCCATCCTACTACGTGGATGTCCGCGCTGCGGACCCATTCAACGTCTGGATCTATGAAGAGACCAACACCATGGCGGACCTCCAGCGTGGCGGCTCCTCCAGCCTGATGGGCACCGATCACGACTCGTGCGTGGACGTCCGCGGCATCACGCCGGACCAGCTCATCTACTAACGGGCGAACGCCCGCGAAGGGCACGGGACCAAGCGAGAACATGGTCCGTGTCCTTCGTCACCAGTCGGTTCTCTTTTCATCTCTTCTTCGCGTGAACCATTGTTCACGCGTGGCCCCGGGGCACAATTCGCCTCATGATATCATAGGTCCATCCGCGTCTTTCCCCGATCTCCACGCCAAGACACCAATACGCAAAGAAGCCAAGCGGCCTGGAAGCAACGCCAAGCAAGTCCCCTGTGGGTTTGGCGTCTTGGGTTCTTGGAGTATTGGCGTGATCAGAACTCGCGATCGACGACTGCGGGCGAGGACTTTCCCCTCGGGTTTGCGCCCCGGGGCCTTCACGCGTCTCTCCCGCCGCGCCGTGCGATCGACCAGCACGGGACTTGGTCCCGGCTCGCGGGTTGGAGCCTTCTTCGAACACAGTTACACGAGAAAGCCTATTATCACCCCGAATCTACGCCGGCCCAGCGGTAAGCAGGCTTACCGTCGCAGGAGGCTTTCCCCCATGACGCGTGCTCCACTTTCAAGAAGCAGACTTGCTACGCTAGTCGGCGCGATGATGCTCGCGGGCTCCATGATCCCCCTTGGCCTTGTCGCCGCCGACAACGCCGCTGGTTCGCCCGACGGCCTCGTCGTCATCGTGCACCCGCGGTCGGCCACCCTGGCTGACAGCGAAGTGACGATGTCCGCCATGAACGAGCTGTACATCTTCGACGTGGAGACCTATCATTCGGACGGCACGCCGTTCCTCTTCACGCATTGGGGCGCGGGGATCCTCACTTTCGATCCCGCGCGTCCAACACCCTCGGAGCCTTGCGCAGGGTTGCCTGCGGATTCATGCATCTGGACTTCCAGCGGCACGAATGCTCCAACCAGCAGGGTGACGATCCGTGTGCCGACTTCCGCGGTCGCTTGGGGTGGAGCCATCCCGGGCAACGGCGTGGCCTTCGGCTTCTCGGTCTATAATGATGGGAATGGCAACGACCTCGCTGACGCGAACGGTCGGTACCCATTGGGGAACTTCAACCCCGCGGCCAACCAGCTTGCTTCCGACGGTCACTGGGCCGAGGCGGACCAGGCCGACGAGGCACCCACGCCGATCTTCCTCTTTGGGAGTCAGCCAACGATCCTCATCCAGCCGGGGAACCCCATCGCGAACCCGGGTTTCGAGCTCTACGCGGACACTGAGAACGGTGACCCAACGGGGAACGACCTCATCAGCGATGGGTCCGCCGCTGACGGGTCCCTCCTGTGGAACGAGGGGTACGGCTCGAACGCCAAGTTCTACGACTTCGATGGGAACGGCGAGCTCGATGCCGTTCTTCCCCCTACTGGAAGCTCAACCCAGAACATGTGGCAGTCACTGCTTCCACCCCTCCAGATCCCCAGTGGGGACTTTGACTCGTTCGAGTTCACCGTCGAGTCCGGAGCCCTCTCTGCGTATTCGAACATCCAGGTCGGATTCTCGACCTCGCCCCTCTTCTCGCAGAACCCGTGGGTCGTGGCCTTCTGGGACGGGGCCATCATGTTCCCCCAGAGCAACATGCTCCCCGACTCCAACGGACGCGTCCGGCTCGAGCCAGTCGCGCAGGGCGACATCATCTGCCCGGATTACCAGCCTTGCCTCGACTTCAAGGAGAACTACACGGCAGCCGACGACGCGGGCAAGCACGCGCTCCTCGCCGAACTCAGGATCATCCAAGTGGGATTCTGGTCGTTCAACTTGGGGAACACGGAGCCGGTCGTCCTCGACGATGTCGCCATCGTGGGAAGCAGGATGATCGGCGACGTCCAACCCAGGAACGACGCCACCGACGGATACTCGACTTTCATAGTGCCCGCCCACGCTGACCTCGGGGATGGCACGCAGGCCGTCATCCAAGAGTTGAGTGGCCTCGCGGGCGGCAAGCAGGCTTACGTGTACGAGCTGAGCGCCATGGACTACACGAGCACGACGCCAGACCCCGTGGACCTCAACGCGCACGGGAGCTACTGCTTCGCGATCGTGGACGAGGCCTCACGGGCCGACCCGGAGCACTTGTTCCAGGGTTCGGACGCAGTTCCCTTCCGTAGCTGCGCGGCTCCCGGCGGGGACGGCCCCGTCTTCTTCCGCACGCTGGACCCGGAAGGTTCAGTCAGCGACAAGCTCATCGCCGTCGTGGACCCAGCGCAGTTCAACGAAGCAGGGACCGGCAGCGCACTCGGCATCGTCACCGCCGCGTTCTTCGTTGACATCGCCACGGACGACGCCTACAAGGACACGTTCGGAACCGCCTCGGAGCCCGCAGTAGGGTACTACAGCGCGGCGCGCAACAACGTCGCCGGATTCAGCATCGCTGACTCGTTGGACTACGCGGTGACGCCCATCATCCTCACTGGAATCGTGGGCCCATCCTTGGCCTCTGCGTCCACGTTGGCGTTGACGTGCCCCAGCCAGACCACCGAGGTCACGTGCTCGGCGGACCCGAACCCCGACATGAAGGTCACCTTCTCGTCGGCTTCGCGCGTCATCGAGAACGTGGTCGTCGAACTCGT
>JBAZZN010000216.1:0-5233 GCA_041658815.1 Thermoplasmatota archaeon | reverse complement strand
CCCTCGTGAGCGACGAGCACGTCCGCAAGCTCGACGGCCTGATCCGGCACCCACCGTTCCACGCGTGGCTGCAAGTGACGTGCGTCGAGGCCGAGCCTGGGCGGGCGGTCCTGCGCTTGCCGCCCAACAAGGATTTCGTCGGCAACCCGTTCATTCCGGCCGTGCATGGCGGCATCGTGGCCGCCCTCATCGACCTGGCGGGCGGTGCGGCGCTCTTCGTTGACCTCCAGTTCCCCACGCCCACCATCGACATGCGCATCGACTACTTGCGCCCAGCCATCGCGGGCAAGGAGCTGCGCGCCGAAGCCAGGGTGAAGAACCTCGGCAAGACGGTCGCTTATGTGGACATCGATGTGACGGACCCGGATGGGCGCCTCGTCGCGACGGGCCGCTGCGTGTACAGCGTGAAGGACCGGGAGGCGGGGCCGCGTGGGTTCCCCATCGGCTGACCTCATCACCAAGGACGTGACCGGCAGCACGAACGACGACGCGCGCGATCTCGCGCTCGCGGGCGCCCCGGCAGGCACGGCCGTCCTCGCGCGGAGCCAGTCGCACGGCCGCGGGCGGGCGGGTCGCTCCTTCGACTCGCCCGAGGGGGGCCTCTACTTGAGCGTGGTCCTGCGCCCGAAGCTCGCGCCGGAAGAGTGGTCGCTCCTGCCGCTCTTGGCGGGCGTGGTCGTGGCGAGCGCGCTACGCACGCGTGGCTTCGACGCGTGGGTCAAGTGGCCCAATGACATCCTCCTCCACGGCGAGAAGGTAGGCGGCGTCCTCGTCGAGTCGAGGTGGGGCAATGAGGCGTTCGCGATCGTGGGCATCGGCCTCAACCTTGCGCGCGCGCCGGATGGGATCGATGGCGTGACCGCGCTCGCGCGCCATGGCGAAGCGCCAGACGCTGGTGCCTTGGCCGTCGAACTGCGGGATGCGCTCGTGGCGCGCGTGGGGCACTGGGAGCGGGACGGGAGCGGACCATTGTTGTCGGACGTGCGCTCGCTTTGCGCTTCCTTGGGCCGTGAAGTGGTCTGGGAAGAAGAAGCTGGGCGAGCCGTGGATGTCGCGGACGACGGCGCTCTCGTCGTGGAGTTGAGGGGCGGGGCGCGTCGCAGGGTCCTGGCGGGAGACGTGCGGCTCAGGACAAAATGAGTTCACTCGTTCAGGCGCAAGGCGTCCGGCTCAAGTTCAACGGCTTGCTGGTATGCGCCAGACGCGAAGTATGCGTCCAGCGCTTCCGTGATGGCGTCGCTGATCTGCTTTCCGGTGAGCACCTTCATGGAGTGGAGCTTGATGTGGTGGCTCACTGGGATCTTCACCTTCACTTCCTTTGAGCGTGTCAGGTCGAGTTTTGGGTCATGGATGAGCATCGTATTCCTCCCCCGAGGAACCTCTCTCAACGGCCGCGTTGAAAGTCGCTGCATCTCGGTGCTTTAGCCAGTCGATAAAGTCATCGGGAGTTCCCCTCCGCGGTCGGCAGAATGCCGGGAACATTGCTATCTAGGGCGCGCTATCGCCTGCCTATGGTGCTAGACACCCGCAGAAAGGTAACCTGCGACGACTTTGGACTCCGCGGAGGAGAGGTTCTTGTGGATCGCGTTCGCGCTCACGCCAAGCGTGGCAGCGACTTGCTCCAACGTGCACGCACGCGGGGTGTGGTAGTAACCTAAAGCGTGGGCGATCTTGAGCACTTCTTCCTGGCGCGCCGTTGTCGGCTCAGGCAAACCGAGGGCGAGGCACTCCCCAGGCGATCGCGCGGCCAGGAGTTCCCACTCGTCCCACCCGGCGAGCTTCCCAACTTGGGCGATGCGGTCGCGGATCTCCTGCTCCGGAAGAGGCCGCAGCACGAGGAAGCGGAGCGTGCACTCTCCCTCCTCGAAGATGAGGGGACGAAGGAGCGCATCCTGGCCCCACGTCTCGGTCCACCAGGGGAACGTGGCGCCAGACGAACCCAGTTTCAGCTTCAGTTTCACGGAGCAGTGCGTGCGGTCGCGGTCCACGATGTCGATGGCAAGCGTGTCTGGGCGGCTCTCGAAGCCATCGATGAGCTTCGGATACGCCAGTTCATCCGCGAGGATCACGAGCAGGAACGTGGTGGTCCCTGCGACGGGATCGACGGCGAGGCTCTGGAGCATCGCGCAGGACCCCGGATTCTGGCTGGTAAAAGCCGTGACCTGCGACGAGCCCCAGCGCACGCGGAGCGCGATCTCGCAAGGCGACGCGTTTGGCACTTCGATCTCGGCGCGACGTCGGCGGCGGTTCCGTGGTGCGCCCCCGGCCCGCGCGGGCTCGATGTGCGACGAGACAAGGATCTCTTCGATCGACTTGAGGCGCTTGTGCACGGGCGACACGGAGAGCCCCACCTTGCCCGCGATGTCCTCCAGCGTTGCCCCTTTTGGCGTCTCATAGTAGCCCATCTTCGCGGCGATGCGAAGCAGATGCTCTTGCTGGGGCGTGAGGACTCGGCGCAGCAAGTCCACGTAGCGCGCGGCATCGATCGTGGTCACACGGACGATGCGGAAGTCCGAGAAGCCGCTGCTCCGTTGCACTGCTTGGAGCGATAGTAGCACACGTTGCGTCTCCAATCGCTTTGGTACGAGGAGTCGCGCGCGGATGCGCCCCTTGCAGAAGAGGAAGGGTTCCAGTATCGCGTCAGGGCCGAACGCTTCGAGCAGGTGCAAGACCGCGAGCAAGCGGACGCTGGCGCTTCCTGGGTCGCCTGGGGGCGCATTCGTGCGCAGCGTCACCGACCCTGGCGTTTGGGATAGCACTTCGAGGTCGCCGCCTAAGCGGGACGCGCGCATCTCGCGGGGCACGGCGAGCGCTTCAGCGTCAGTGCCGTGGAAAGTGACGAGGGTGCAGAAGTGTCCCGAAACGCGTCCCGTGTCGAGGACGCGCAGCATCGCCGTCGCGCGGCTTGGCGCAGCGGTCAACCTGCAGAGTGGATACCTATCGTCAGCCACCTCAAAGACGATCTCGGTCAAGCTCACGGCTGAACCCCCGTGAAACCGACTACTTGCACACGGGCCACACTCTGGACCACCCTGCTGCCCCCAATCCCGCAACAAAGTGTATGAACCTTAAAAAGTGTTCCAAGATCACACCCGTCAATGCATCCGAAGCAGATTAGCCAGCAATATCGCGTGCGGCCCAGCGATCCGCGGTTCTGTTCCTGAGGAACCTTTTAGAGGGGGGTCGCGCTGTACGGCTGCCCCGGTCCGCCAGGGAAGTCTGCCGCCACCTTAGCTCAGCCGGTAGAGCAGCTGATTCGTAATCAGCAGGTCCAGGGTTCAAATCCCTGAGGTGGCTTCGGGGACACCATCCCCATTGCCGGAACCCTTAAGCCCGCCCCGGCCGAGTCGAGTCAGTGACCGGGAAGCTTCGAGCCCGCCTTTCTGGGTGGTGGAAAGCATTGACCTCGGCGCAGAGGCGCCGCATCGTGCTGGGCTCTCTCGTCGCCGTTTCCCTCGCCGCGCGCGACTTGCTCCTCTTCCTCACGGCCGCGAGCCTGCTCACGCTTTCTGAGCTTGCGCCCACGCGAGCCACGCTTGGCTCCCCATCGTGAGCCTATCGGTGGAGTAGCTTCTCTTCTTCCTGCCGCCCAGATTCGAGCTTGTCCAAGCGGTCTCGGATCTCCCCAAGCGATTGGAGCACGGTCTTCTCGAAAAGCGAGAACTCGCGATTGCCTAGGATGCGCTGCGCGAGAAGCATGCCCACGAACGCGCCGCCCACGACGCTCGCGATAAGGAGAATGATGACGCCGGTGGCCTGCGTGACGAGGAAGATGCTGATGTTGTCGAACGGAGGCACACCGAAATAGACGAGGAGCGCCCACGCGGCAATGACGGCGAGGACGCCCAGAACGACGAGGTACGTCGGCGAAACGCGCCTCAATTGATCACCTTGGGGTGCTCCAGTATGTGCTCGAAGGGGTAGGCGTACGACTTGGCCTCGGTCCAACCGTTCTCCTGAAGGAATGAGACACGCACGCGTTCTGTCGTCATGTCCACGTCCACGCGTGCGCGGGACTGGTACACTTGCAGAGCGGTCGCGGCCGTCACTTCGACGAAGAAACCGGGCACGGCCACCGTTTCCTCCGTGCTGAATGCGTCGGTCCGATTGGAGATGGTCACGTTGTCCACGCTGATGCTGAGCCAGTCGTACGATGCGTCCCGAAAGGCGCCGTGCACGAACAGGGTGACGTTGCCGTCGGGGCGCGGCTGCATGACGAGCTTGGGTGCGAGCAGGTTCGGGTTCGTCCCTCCGCCACTCGAAAGGCACCCGCCCAGCCCCGCAACCAGCAGGACTGCGACGACCCAGCGCGCCATCATGAAGCGGGAAGCTCGGGCCGGTTAAAAGCGCTTCTTGCTTGCTCAGGGCCGCGTGATCTCGACCTCGGCGTGTTCCGCGTGGCCTCCTGGGATGGGGGGCGTGGGCTTGCGCACGCGGACGACGACCTGCTGCGCCCCAAGGCCAAGAACAGCGGTGGCCGCTCGTTCCGCGATGGTCTCGATGAGGAACGCCTCGTGCCCCTCGACGGCTTCCTTCACGAGCTGGTGCGCCTTCGCGTAGTCCACGCTCGCATCGATGCGGTCCTTGATGCCGCGGAGGTCCATGCGGAACTCGATGTCGATCTCAAGGTGCTGGCCGACCCGGCGCTCCTCGGCTGTGCAGCCGACGTGCGTGAACACGCGCATGTTCTTGAGCGTGATCCGGTCTGGGGGAGGGGGTCTGGGGCGCTCGACGCGCCCTGCAGAGCGAACGCCTCTCCCCCCTTCCTCCTTCCTTGGCGTAGCCATGAGTCAATCCCTCTGACTTCTGAGCGCGTCCCAAACTTCGATCGCGCGCCGGTGCGCCAGCACGTCGTGCGCGCGAATGATATCTGCCCCGTTCGTGAGAGCCGCAAGATGGGCGGCCAACGTGGCTTCGAGCCGATCGTCCGCTGCGGGTGCTTCGCCGCCAAACGCGGTGAGCTTGCCAAGGAAGGACTTGCGCGACGCGCCAACGAGGACGGGATGACCCAACCGCGCAAGCTCGGGAAGTCCGCGCAGCAGCGCCAGGTTGTGCTCCGTCGTCTTGCCGAACCCGATGCCGGGATCGAGCGCGATGCTCGCGCGCGGGATGCCAGCCGCCTCTGCCACTCGCGCGCGTCCAAGCAGGAACGTGGCGACCTCCTTGACGACGTCCTCGTAGCGCGGGTCCTGCTGCATCGTGCGCGGCTCTCCCAGCATATGCATGAGGACGA
>JBAZZN010000215.1:0-5282 GCA_041658815.1 Thermoplasmatota archaeon | reverse complement strand
CCGCCTCGGGAAGAAACAGCAGGCCGCCATCGATGAGCTGACGCAGGGCAAGAGCGCGTACCACTACCGAGCAGGCGACGGCCGGACGCACCACACGTGGACGCGCCTGCCAGCAGACAAGCTCGCGCCAACGGTCAAGGGGCTGGGCCGTTTCGTCCACCCCATCGAGGACCGGCTCCTCACGCCCCGCGAGCACGCGCGCCTGATGGGGTACCCGGACGATTACGTGTTCCACGGCTCGGTCAACGAGCAGTACAACATGATCGGCGAAAGCGTGCCGCCGCCCGTATCGAGGGCGCTTGCTGGTCAAGTGCGCGCGCGGCTCACCGACGATGCGTAGTGCGGGTCGATGGGCTGTGGCCAACCGCCTGCGTCAGAGTTGCAGCGCCTTCGCGGCCAGTAGCGCCTTCTCGGCTTCTGATGTGCCCGCGTAGATGCTCATCGCGCGGGCGTCCCGGTTGTAGCGCTCGGCGGGGACGTCGCGCGTGAAGCCGACGCCGCCGTGGATGCGGAGGCCCTTCTGCGTGACGAATTTGGCGGACTCGCCCGCGTAGAGCTTCGCGGCAGCTGCGTCCGCCGCGTAGTCCTCGCCGCGGTCGCGCTTGTCGGCCGCGGCGTACGTGAGGAGGCGTGACGCGCGCACGTGCATGTCCATGTCGGCCACGAGGAACTGGATGGCTTGGAACTGCTTGATGGGCATGCGGAACTGCTCGCGCTCGCCCGAGTACCTGATGGCGTCCTCGATGGCGGCTTGCATGAGGCCGACGGCCATCGCGGCTGCGCCGATCGACGCGAGCTCCGTGCATTGCTGGCCAAGCGCGAGGCCTGAGCCTTCTTCGCCAAGGAGGTTCGCGGCGGGGACGTCAACGTCCTTGAGGAAGACTTGCGCCATGTCCGAGCCCCTTAGCGTCATGGTCGCTTCGCGCGGCGCGACCTTGAGGCCTTGCGCGTCGGCGTTCACGAGGAAAGCGGACTGCGCATCGCCCGTTCGCGCGATGACGATGAACCACGCGGCTTGGGGCGCGCCCACGACGAAGCTCTTGAGCCCGTTGATGCGCCAGCCCTTGTCCGTCTTGACCGCGCGCGTCTGGATCGCGCCCGCGTCGCTGCCCGCATTGGGCTCGGATTGTGCCCACGAAATGGTCTTGTCGCCCGTCACGAGCGCTGGCAGCACTTGCCCCAGGAGCTCGGGGCTCGCACGCGCGGCGAGGGGGAACGTGCCGTACGCGTTGAGGTTGTTGAGGACGAGCGCGACGGTCCCGCTTGCGCGTGCGACCTCTTCCAACGCAAGCGCGAACGAGACGGTGTCCGTGCCAGCGCCGCCCTTGTCACCCGGCACCAGCATGGCGGTGAGGCCTAGGCTTGCTAGCTTGCGGATCTGCTCTAGGGGAAACTCGCGCTCGCGGTCGATGTGCTCTGCGGGCTTGCCGCGGATCTCCTCGACGAGTTCGCGCACGGTCTTCCGGATGAGCTCCTGATCGGAGGTCAGATGGAAGGGCATCGCGTCGGAAACGGGCCGCGTCCGCTAAAGAGGAATCGGCTTCCCGTTCACGATTAGGAGGGAACCTCGGGCGTGCTGCGGATGGCTTCCCACTCGTCCATCACGGGGCCAACGAGGCTCAGGAGCAGGGGGCCGAGGACGAAACCGACCGCGCCAAACAGGGCAAGGCCGCCAAGCGTGCCAAGCAGCACGAGTGCGGGGTGCACGTCCGCCGAGCGGCCCACGATGTAGGCGCGTGTGACGTTGTCCACGACTGGCACGAGCGCGACCCCAAACACGATGATGGCGACGCCAGCGAAGACGTTCCCGGTGGCGATGGCGAAGAGTCCCGCAGGCACCATGACGAGCGTGGGGCCAACGGCAGGCAGGATCGCGAGCACCGTCATGACGAGGCCCCAGAAGATGGGGTGCGGGAAGCCCAAGAGCCACCACGCCAGCGTGGAGACGGTGCCTTGCACGAGTGAGACGACGAACGTGCCCAGGAAGAGCGCTCGCACGCGCTCACCGATGGTCGCGAGGAAGAGGTCGCGCCGCACTGGTTGGAGCGGCATCGCCCGGCGCACGAACGCAAGCATCGAGTCGCCCTCCGCGAGGACAAAGTACAGGAGGAACACGAACACGCCGAGGTTCACGAGGAACGAGGCGATCACTGAGAGGGTCGGGACGGCTGCGTTCTTCAGCACTTCGCCCGCGCTCGCCATCGCCTGCGTGAGGGCATCACGGGCGGCTGGTTCGCTCACGCCAAGGCCCCGCAACGCGGCCACGAGGCTGGGCAGGATTGCGCCAGCTTCCACGTTGGCGGAGAGCGCACGGGCCTCCCGCACGAGTTCCCACCCGAGGAACGCGAGCGGTGCGACGAGGACGACGAGCACGAGGAGCACCAGCAGGCCACCCGCGATGGGCTTGCGCTTCACTCTTCGCAGGAGCGCGTGGTATGGGCGCTGGAGGAGGAAGCCGATGGTCAACGCGAAGAGCGCGCCCGTCAGGAATGGCCGTAGGATGAAGAACGCGACCACCACAAGGAGCGCGAGGGCGAGGATGAGGAAGCGCGAGGCGCGTCGCCGCTCGGTGTCCACGACCATGCGGAAGGGGCGCGGAAGTAAGGCGCTTTCGCTTATCACGGCGCTTTCCACTTCTCGCGCTTGTCGCGTGCGGCCCGCGCTTCGTCCAACAGGCCCGCGATGGTGTCCATCACGTGGCTCGTCTGTGCGCGCACGTCCTCAGGGCTCTTCGCGTCCCCCGTGAGCGTCATGGGCTCACCGAAGTTCAGCCAGATCTTGTGCCGCAGGCGGGGCAGGGTGCGCCCCATGGGCCAGAAGCGGTCCGAGAGGATCGCGGCGGGCACGACGGGCACGCCAGCTTCCAGCGCGAGGCGAGCGACGCCGGTCTTCGCGGGGCCAAGCTTCCCCACGTGCCTCGTGCTCTCCGGGAAGATACCGATGACACGGCCATCGCGCAGGGCCTGTGCGGCCGCGGCGAACGCTTGGGGGTTGCGGGCGTTTCGGTCCACGGGGATGCAGCCGCCCTTGTCGAAGAAGAACCACCGGTTGAACGCGTTCTTCATCATCTCCTTCTTGGCGAGCCAGTTGACCGGGCGCGGGCTCGTCGTCTGGAGCACGATGGGGTCCCACCAGGACGAGTGGTTCGCCGCAAGGAGATAGCCGCCCTCGCGGGGCAGGTTCTCGGTGCCCCTTGCGCGCAGGAGCGGGCGGTTGTGGAGGGGCTGAGCCGCGCTGTGGATAGCCTTGTAGTGCCAGCCCACGTACGTCCAATCGTGCGTCTTGATGCGCCGCATGTCATCACTTCTTCTTGAGGTGCGCTTGCACGTTCTCGACGGCCTTGTGGAACGCGATGGCCGTCGCACTGCTCGACTCACGCCACACGTATGGCACGCCCGTCTCGCCGCTTTGCATGACGTGCGGCTCGAGCGGGATGCTGCCCAGGAGCGGGAGGCCCTCTTTCTCGGCGAACTTCGCGCCGCCGTGCGTGCCGAAGATGGCCGTGGCTTCGTTGCAGTGCGGGCACACGAAGGTCGCCATGTTCTCCACGATGCCAAGGCACGGCAATTCCATGGAGCGCACGAAGTGCAGGCTCTTCGAGACGTCAAGGATGCTCACGGCCTGCGGCGTGGTCACGAGCACGACGCCGTCCACGTCCTTCAGGAGCTGGGCGATGCTGAGTGGCTCGTCACCGGTGCCAGGAGGCAGGTCCACCACGAGGAGGTCGAGGTCGCCCCACTCCACGTTCCCCAGGAGCTGGTGGATGACGTTCATCTTGATGGGCCCGCGCCAGATGATCGCCGTTTCCTTGCCCTGGAGGAAGAACTCGGTGGACATCACTTTGAGCGTGCCGGGGCCCTTGGGCGCCTGGATCGTGACGGGCGTGATGTCCTCGCTGTGACCGCCTGGCCTCGCGCTTTCCAAGCCCAGCATGTGCGGGATGTTGGGGTTCGTGAGGTCGAGGTCGAGGATGCCCACGTTCTTGCCTTGCGACGCGAAGGCAGCGGCGATGTTCACCGCGACGGTGCTCTTGCCCACGCCGCCCTTGCCCGACATCACGATGATCGTGTGCTTGATGCGCTTGAGGTTCTCCGCGATGGCCATGCGCAACCGGAACTGCTGGGCCAAGCGGTCCTGCTGGAGGTTCCCGGCGGCTGCTTGCTGCGGGGACTGGACGGGGATGGGCATGTGGCGGCCAAGCTGCGGCCCCTTGTTAAGCCTGTCCCCGAGCCGCGTCGCGGCCTGGGCCAGCATCAAATGGGAGGAGCGCGCTCGTCCCCACGGCGCGATGACACAGTTAGAGGGTCACTGAGGCCCAGCCGATGACGTGGGATCAACCACCCGAGCGCCAAAAGGGGGGGTCAAGAAGGGGGCCTGGGGGGTTCACTCCCCAGAGTCCGCGTGTCGCGGTTCGATCCCGCGCACCCCAGTTCCGGCCCAAGCGAACAGGGTCTCACGAGAAAGGTCATCACGCCAGTCTTCATCGAAGTGCATAAGCGGGAGGCTTTTCCCATGCGAGCCATCACCATCGTTCTGCTAGTGTCGATCCTTGGGTCCGTCGCGGCGACCGTTCACGCTGCTGCGCCAGCATTTGAATCACGAGGGTCCTACACCGCGGGGAACCCGGTCGGGGCCCTCATCAACAGTTGTGACATCTGGGGAGACGCCAACAACTTGTGGTCCAGCTGCCGGAGCCTTGGCGGAGTCAACATCGACGGGCTGGTCGCACGCGTCAGGGACGAGGCCGTCACTGCCCCCGCGACCCAGGCAAGTCGCGTCTGCTTCTATGCCGAGATCAACTTCAAGCTCGACTGCCCGCCAGATGAGAAGTGTGTTGACTGGGCGTGGTGCGCCCACGTTCCCGACGGGGCGCGCGTGTTCGGCGTGACCTCAACGACGGGCGTGAAGGTGCAGTGGCACCTCATCATCGAGTGAGCCCCACCGACGACTTCATTCATAGTGACGCACCAAGCAAGGGCATGCCGACCGAAGCCGACGCGATCTTCCTGCGCGAGGCGAAGCAGCGCATGAGCGAGATCGACCGCATCCTCAGCGCGCGCGAGTTCCCCGAGCCCGGATCCGACCGCGCGCGCGAGCTCTGGCGCCACGCGCACAGCCTCAAAGGAACAGCGGGCTCGCTTGGGCACGCGCGAGTGGAAGCCGCGGCCGAGCGGCTCGCGCGCTTGCTGGACCCCACGGGAACCGCGCGATCGGAAACGCGCCCCGAGGACGAAAACGAAGTGCGTGGCGTGGTGGACGAGTTGTCACGCGCCGTGCGCTCG
>JBAZZN010000214.1:0-5291 GCA_041658815.1 Thermoplasmatota archaeon | reverse complement strand
GCGCTCATGGCGCGCTGCTTCGAGGACGCAGCGGGTGCTGACGTCGTGACGCTGCAAGTGGCGCCCGAGGGCTTCGTCGAGCCGTTCTACTTGCGCTTGGGCTTCGAGCCGCAGTACAGGTGGCGGTTCTACTCGCCTCGGCCGCAAGGATGAAGTCCAGCCAGGGCGGCTCCACCTCCGTGGGGTTGGGCTCCGCTGGCCGATTCTGGGTCGCCGTCGGGGCGCTCGCGTTGGCGCTCGTTCTCCTGGCACCCAGCATCGCGCCTCTGTCTGGCAGCATGGATGCATTCGCGCAGGACCTCGCGAACGGCTCGTTTCGCCCCTTCGGCCAACCCGGCGGCGGGAAGGGGGCGCTCGTCACGTACGGAAGCACACTGGGCGGCTTCACTGGCGCCTCGTCTGGCAATTACATGCCTGGCGCTGGTGACGTGCCGCGGTCGTGGACGATGGACCGCGATGGCCGCGGGGGCGTCGTCATCATCGATAGCGTCTGCTCGCCGGACCTTGGCGCGATGAAGCGCCTGAAGGCGTACGACCGGGTGGCCACCGATGGTGAGACGCTCACGACGGCGGACTCGACGATCGGCCCCCTCACGGACGACACGACGCTACGCTACGACGCGACGCTCGCGTGCAGCTTCCCAGTCTCGTTTCGCCCCAACGAGCCGATCCCGATCTTCAGCCCGCACCCGAAGGCGCGCATCCAGAGCTTCAGCCTCGACCCCCCCATCGCGGGCGTCCGGTTCTTCCGCGACAAAGCAGACACACTCTACGCGTACGCGCTCGTGACGAAGGTCTCCACGCTCAACCTCACCTTCGTCGTCTCGCAGGACTACTACTCGCTGCCACATAGCGGCGCGCGAGCGTCCGACTATGCGTACTCCCCGCTCATGGCGCGCCCCGTCGTGCCTGCGGACCTTGCGAGGGACGCGAAGCTCGTGCTTGCCCGCGCGGGCGTGAAGGACACGAACGACATCGATGGTGCGCTGGGAGCGCTGAGCACGTACTTCCGCAGCTTCACCGAGGGAGACATCCCGCCGCCCACCGAGGTCGAGAGCCTCTACCTCGCGCTAGCGCTTGGTGGCCACGGTTGCTGCCGGCACCGAGCGTTCGCGTTCATGGTCACGGCACAATCCATCGGCGTCCCCACGCGCGCCGTCGTGAACGAGGCGCACGCATTCGTCGAGGTCGAGTTGCCCGATGGGCACTGGCACCAGATCAACCTCGGCGGTTGCGGTACCTACCAGCTCAACAACCCAAACAAGTACCCCAGCTTCTTCGACCAGGCCACGTCCCCGCGCACGGAAGCGAACAGCGACGAGAACGACCCGGCCGCACGAGAGCGCACGTCCACGAACATCACGGACGCGCCGACACGCATCGTGAAGGGCGAAGCGTACGTCGTGAGCGGAACGGTCCTCGATAGCAATGGCCGTGGCGTGCCTGGCGCGCGCATCGACCTCTATCTCAATGACACGAAGACGACGCCAGGCCGCCTCACGGGCGCCGGAAGCGCGGACGCGGCGGGCCTCTTCAGCATCGAAGCGCGCGTGCCAGCCGACGCTCCGGCTCGTGGCTATCAATTGGTCGCGCGGGGCACGGACGGTCACACGACGACGACGCGCTACGACGAGAGCTGGAGCGACCCAAGCGTGGACGTGTTCGCGCCGACGCGCTTCATCCTCTCGAACGCGACGGGGGCCGCGAGGTTCCCGCTGGACGTCAGCGGGCGGCTCACGGACGTGGACATGAACGGCGTCCCCAACGTCACCATCGAGTGGTCGCTCGACGAGCGAGCATGGACGCCAGCCGCCACCAACATCGTCGGCCTTTTCTCGTTCAACGTGACCGAGCAGACCGTCGGCACTTACCCTGCCTACGTCCGCTTCACGGGGAACGCGCACCACGGTCCAGCATCGGCGACGGCCACGCTCCGCTTCGCGGCGGGCGCGATCCTTCTCCCGACGGTCCATGAACCGCTCGTCCGCGGCGAGTCGCTACCCTACTCTGGTGCCCTCGCCATCTCCGGCGTCCAACTCGCAGGGCACGCGGTGCAAGCCACGGTCGCGGGGTCCAGCGCCAAGGCCATCACGGACGATACCGGGCACTTCACGTTCCACTTCGTTCCGCCAGACGCGACTCCGCCTGGGGCATACCCCATCCGCGTGGAGATCATTGACCTTGGCCTGAACGCGAGCACGGATCTCCTCGTCGCAGCGCGTGCGCGGCTCGACGTGGATGCGCCCCCCGTCGTCGCGCCTGGCGATGCGTGGGTCGTGACAGCGACACTCACGAGCGATAACGGAACGCGGATCGCCAGCTCCATCGTGCGACTCGCGATCGACGGGGACCAGAACACGTCTGCCTCGCGCCTCACGAACCGCACTGGCGTCGTGCGCTTCGAGATGCCGCCAGGTGCCCTCGCGCAAGGCCCCCATTCGCTCCGCCTCGTCTTCCCCGGCGACATGGACCACGTGCCAGCCATCCAAACGTTGACACTGCGCGTGGACCGCCCGTGGTACGCGAACTTGCCAGTGTGGGCGTTCCTTGTCGCGTTGGGCCTCGTGCTTGTACTGGCGATCGTCTCCACGCTATTGCGCAAGGACAGCAAGGCGCGCGCATTCCTCCGCGCCCATTCAGTCACGCTCTCGCGCCCCCAGCGCAGGTTCCTCGCGATCGCGTTCCCCGATCACCCGCCTGGCGTCGCGCCGGTCTTCGAGCCGGGCGAACGCGGGCGCGTGCGGCTGACCATCCGTGACCGTCAAGGCAAAGCGATGACGGCCCGAGTCGGCGTCGTCACGGACCAGGACGCGCGGGCGAACGGCCGCGCACAGGCCGAAGCGGGCGTCACGCTGGACGTGCCCGCCCCAACGAGTGGGACCAAGGTGACGCTGCGCGCCCACGCGCTGGGCGTGGACCGGCTTTGGACGCGCCCCATCGAGCTGCAAGTGCCAGTCGCGAGCTATCGGGCCGCGGTCGAGTCTGGCTTCGTCGCGCTCCGCAAGCGCGCGGGGCTTGCGTCCTCAGCCACGCCTGGAGAGCTAGTCGCGAGCCTCGCGCCCCGCCTTGATGCGCGCTCCCAGGACGCGTTGCGGCAAGTGGCCGCGCTCTTCGAACTGGCAGACTACAGCGAAACGAGCGTGGACCGCGCGTTCTATCACTCATTCGCGCGGGCCGCCTCCGACGTCACTGATCCGCTGGAGGACGTCGCGTGAAGCCGCCCGAGCCTCCCGGCAAAGTGGAAGCCACGGCGTTGGCCATCGCGGGCCCGGCCTTCGCGGCGAGCCTCATCGTGCTTCGCGACGCGACCGCACTCCAGCCGGGCCTCTTCGACGGCGCCGCTGCCCTGTGTGTGGCCTTGGGCGTCGCGCCGTGGGTGCACCGCACTTGGGGCGCATTCGCGGCCACTGGCGTCCGCGGTGCAGGCCTCGTTCTGGGCGCGCTCCTCTGTGCGAGCGCCCTCGTGCCGCCCTTCTACAGCGCCGTCGCGCCAGCGACGATCGCCATCGTCGGCGGCACGCTCCTCCAAGGCAATGCGCGGCGCGAGAAGCAAAGCGCGACCATAGAAGGGGGAGGTGTCGCACTCCTTGCCGCGGCATTCATCATTGGGCTCATCATCTCGCCCAGCTTCCCCGAACCTGGCCGCCTCAGGCTAACGCTCCTCCTGAGCGCGATCGCGGTGACATTGGGGCTCGCGCTGCGGAGGACCGCGCTCGCGACAAGCCATGGCGAGTTCGCGCCGATGCCGGTGGGCATCCTCCTCGTCTCGACGCTGGGGGGCGCGTACTTGGGCTATCGTGCGCTCGTGCAGCAGAACATCGCGAACCTTCCCATCTACGAGTGGACGCTTGCGGCAAGCGCCGCTGCGCTCCTCCTCGCCAGACTCCGCCGCAATGCGAAGGAGCGTGAAACGGCGGACGCGTGGTCGGGCGACGCCCGGCGACACGCTCAAGACGTGCGGCCAGTGTACGACGATCGGATGGCGCCACTGGCTGCGGCCGTCGGCCGATGGCTCGAACGCGGCGATGGCTTCGAGGAGTACCAAGCGGCGCTGGCCGCGCAAGGCATCCACGTGCCTGATAGCATCGCCGTGCTCAATGGTGGGCGCGGTCGAAGCGCACGCCGCGAAGCCGCCGCGCAGCGCCTCGCCGCCCACGGATCGCTCCTCCGCCCGCTCCAACGAGGTCCCCCGCATGGAAACGCAACCGAGCACGAACCCCGTCTGCGCTAGGATCCTCGACCACGTCGCGCAGACGTTCGTCGGGGACCGCACCCTACTCCGGAAGCTGCTTGCGGGGGCGCTTGCGAACGGGCACGTGCTCTTCGAGGACCACCCTGGCCTTGGCAAGACGCTCCTCGTGAAAGCGTTCGCACGCGCCGTCGGCTCCGATTTCAAGCGCGTGCAGTTCACACCCGACCTCCTGCCAAGTGACATCGTCGGCACGAACGTGTGGTCGAGCCGCGAAGAGAACTTCCACCTCGCGCGGGGGCCCGTCTTCACGAACGTGCTGCTCGCGGACGAGATCAACCGCGCGCCGCCCAAGACGCAAGCAGCGCTCCTTGAAGCGATGGAGGAGCGGCAGGTCACCATCGAGGGCGAGACGCACCTCTTGCCCGCGCCATTCTTCGTGCTTGCCACCCAGAACCCACTCGAGCAGGAAGGCACGTACCCATTGCCCGAAGCGCAGCTCGACCGCTTCCTCATCCGCCTATCGATGGGCTACCCCGCGACGCCCGAGATGGAGACCGAGATCCTGCGCCGCCGCCTCGCTTGGAAGACGGACGATCCCACACGCGAACTGAAGCCCGTCGTGGACCTCGCGACGTTCCAACGGATGCAAGTCGAGGTCGAGGACAAGGTGTACGTGCACCCCGCGCTCCTCAGCTACATCACGCGCATCGTGCGCGGCGTCCGCGAGCATCCCAGCGTCTCGGCTGGCCCCAGCCCCCGCGGCACGCTCTCCCTCCTTCGTCTCGCGCGCGCGAACGCGTACATCGCGGGCCGCGGGTTCGTCACACCAGACGACGTGAAGCCCTACGTGGAAGATGCGCTCGCACACCGCATCGTGCTCGACCTCGAGCGCGCCATCGAAGGCGCGCAAGAGCGCGCCGTCGTGCGGGAAGTGCGCGACAAGACCGAGGCGCCCTTGCGTTTTGCCGAGGGCGTCGAGAAATGATCAAGCTCACTCGAGCGGGCGTCGCGCTCGCCACTGCGGGCTTCTCCCTCTTCGGTCTTGGCATAAGCATGGGGAACTTCGAGCTGCTGGTGCTGAGCGCTTTCCCGCTGCTCT
>JBAZZN010000213.1:0-5298 GCA_041658815.1 Thermoplasmatota archaeon | reverse complement strand
AACCGCCTTTCCTGTAGATGAGCCAAAGCATGCCCACGAGCAGCAGGAGCGGCGCGAACACGAAGAGGAACTCGATCACGGTTCCTGATAGCAGGCCTTCCACGATCGCCTTGAGGACGTCGAGCAGTTCCCTTCCGGGGTTCACGCCGATGGCGAGCCAGACTCCGTTCAGGAACCCGAAGAGGATGACGAACTCCCGAAGGAAGACGGCGGTGCGGCGGGCCAATCAGGCGAACTCCCGTTTCATGGATTCCGTGAACCCGTCCCACATCTTGTGCAGCTCGCGGCGCACGAATGGCTTGCCGAGGATGACGCGTAGGCGCGACTTCCAGCGCTTCACGCGGATGCGGTACAAGACGTCGAGGCGCGTTCCGCCCTCCACGGGCGTCAGCCTGTAATCGTACACGCTGCCGCGGCCGCTACCTTCGATGATGGTGGCGACGTAGTGCGTGGGTGGGTGGAGTTCGACTTCGACCTTGCCCACGCCGCGCGCGCCGAAAAGCTCGAGCTCGCCCTCCAGCGTGACCTTGTTGGCTTCCCGCTTGAGGACGGGGCGGCGCTTGACGACGGCAGTGGTCCGGCTGGGGTCGTCATCCTGGTAGTCCGTGAGCCACTCAAAGGTCCGCTCCAGCGGGTAAGGGAAGGTGCGGGTGACCTTGACGTTCACGAACGTGGGCTGCACGAGGAGCGAGTGGGGGGGCCACGAAAAAGGCTGCCGTACCTCACTTTCTACTCACCCCCGAGAAGTGCCAAGATGGGTAAGCGTCTCGTCGGGCTGGGAACCCCGCATGCTCTCCGCAACACCCACGCGTGCCCACGACATCCTGCCCACGACCGACGTCAACCCCGAGCCCGTCGCCATCGACGCGCCCGAATACTTAGTGGAGCGCTTCCTCCAGCTCACGACGCAGCGCAAGCAGCTCGATGACCAGCTCGCGTACGTCCGTGCCGAGCTCGAACTGCTCGCCGCGCCTGCTCTCAAGGACACGGCGGCGCCGCGCGGCAGGTTCCTCGGCCCCGCGGGCACGATCCACGTGCGCCTCCAGCCGACCTGCGTCTTCGACCGTGCCCCGGTCGCAGCGCGCCTCCAGAAGGAAGGCGTGCTCTCGGAGGTCGCCACCATCGCGGGCCCCACGCTCGCGCGTTACCTGCGCTCGAACGGGCAGGTCGCCGCGCGATTGGGCGACGCGGTGCGGTTCCGCAACAGCGTCGTCCTCACGACCATGGGGCCGTGAGCAGTTTCGGTGCGCCCCCCTCAAGAGTGATTCGCGGGGTCACGCTCCGCAGCGTTGGGATGCACGTGACCGCACTCGTCGCTCCGCAGCCGAAGCCCTCGCAGCTCACCGCCCTCCCCGGTGTGGGCGAGGCCCTCGCGGAGCGCATCGAGAAGGAGTTCGGGACCGCGGAGGCGTTCTACGCGGCGGCCCGCGCGTCCGAGGTGGACCGCATCGCTGCCATCGACGGCATCAGCGAGCGCAAGGCCGTCGAACTCGTCCTTCAAGTGCAGGGCCACCAGCCGTTGGACTTCCTGCGCACGCCGCGCGCCGAGACGCTCTACGAGGACGTCCTCTCGCGCATCGCTTCGTTCGCAAACACGAGCCACGCGCGCAACAAGGTCAGCCTCCTCGTCCCAGTGAGCGCCAAGGAGGCCAAGGAGCGCCTCGCATTCGCGCTGGAAGCGCGCAAGCGTGTCGCCGCGATCGACCGTGCAAGAGTGGCAAAGCTTCTATCGAAGCTCGCGCGCCCCAGGCACCCCCGTGCCAAGTACGATTCGTCCGTTGTCATCGTTGTGGACACCGATGCGGATTACGAAGCGCTCGTGAAGGCCGGCGTGGACCGCTATTGCCAAGTGACCACCGCGGAGGATGGCGCGCCGCAGAACGACATCATCGTGTACGCCTACTCGCAGGGTGGCCTTGACTTCACTGGCGCCGAGAACGTCGTGCAGGTCCCCTTCAGTCGGCACGTGGCGGACCTCGTGCCTGACGCCGCGCTCGCGTACTACCGCGAGAACCGCGTCATCTGGGAAGCCGCGCTCGACCTAGCCGACGTCTTGGGCCGCAAGTCGTGCGTCGGAGACATCTTGGACATGCTCGACTCGCTCCACGGCAAGGAGTTCCGTTTCGAGGCGGTCGAGAAGGCCGTCAGCGAAGGCGTCGCGTGGATGAACGCCGAGACGAAGGCGCGCACGAAGACACTCTCGCTCTCGGGCGACGAGGTCCTTGAGATGATGGGCGGCAAGACGCCGCGCAAGGTCCGCGAGCTGCAAGCTGCAGTGCTCCGCGAGGGACGCGAGCGAATCCAACGTGATACGGGCGAGGACTTCACCAGCGTCTTCACGGACGACTTCCCCGCAAGGATCGATGATGCTGCGATGGAGAAGAAACGTCAGGAGCTGGAGGGGCGCCACAAGCGCAGCGCGTTCCGCAGCAAGGTCGATGCCGCACGAAGACTTGGTGGGCTGCGCGAGAAGGCCGAAGCCGAAGTCGGTTGGCTCCTCGAGTTCGATTACGCTTTTGCTGTCGGCAGCTTCGCTTTGGAGTACGGCTTGGAGCCGGCCAGCTTCGGCAAGGAGTTCCACGTCGAGGGCGCGCTGCACCTGAACCTCACGCGAACGGGAGGCGTGCCAATCGAGTACGCTCTCACGCGCGAGCACCAGGTCGCTCTCCTCACTGGAGCGAACTCGGGCGGCAAGACCACGCTGCTTGAGACACTCGCGCAAATCGCCATCCTCGCGCACTTGGGCTTGCCCGTGAACGCGAAGAACGCCACCATCCCCCCGGTCGATGGCGTCTATTTCTTCACGCAGAAGCGCAGCCTGGACGCGGGCGCCTTCGAGAGCTTCCTCAAAGGATTCCTCCCCATCGTCACGAGCAAGGGTGCCAAGCTCGTGCTCGCCGACGAGCTTGAGGCCATGACGGAGCTGGACGCCGCAAGCAAGATCGTGGGCACCTTCATCGAACTCCTCAAGGAGACGGGCAGCTTCGGCGTGTGCGTCACCCACATGGCCGAGCAGGTCTCGCAGTACACGAGCGTGCGCGTGGATGGCATCGAGGCGCGGGGCCTCGACGAGGACTTCAACCTCCTCGTGGACCGCTCGCCCCGCATGAACTACCGCGCGCGCTCCACGCCCGAGTTCATCCTGCGCCGCCTCCAAAGCAAAGCCACGGGCGACGAGCGGAAAGTGTACGACCTCATCCTACAACGGTTCGAAGGCGCTGACCGCCCCGCGCCGCGATAGGACGAAAGGCGCGCGTCAGCGCGCCGGTCCGCCCGCAGGCGGATTCGTCCGGATCGCGGAGGACGCGCCGCAGCGCGAGCGCGCCGAAGGCGCGCGTTCCTTCGCGAGAGGACGAAAGGCGCGTAGCGCCGGTCCGCCCGCAGGCGGATTCGTCCGGATCGCGGAGGACGCGCCGCAGCGCGAGCGCGCCGAAGGCGCGCGTTCCTTCGCGAGAGGACGCGGCCATCAGGACGCGTCCGGATCGTGTCGATAGCCGATCTCCTCACTCTAGTCCACTGAGTACCGAGGACCGGTCTCGCGTCAGCAGAACCGCGGCTGCCGCGATCAGCCCCACGGCGACGAGCGGCGCGATGAGGGACGAGCGACCACCGAAGAGCGCGTCGGCGTCAAGGAAGCTCGCGCCCCACGTCAGTGCGCCGACGATGAGGGTTCCTCCGAGCGCCACGGCCGCGATGCGCGCGCCGGCGCCCAGCGCGACGCGCGCGGCGGCGCTGGCTTGCGGCACGACGATGCCCCGCTCGATCGCGCTCCAGCGCAAGCGCAGCGCGTTGTCCACCGCGTGCATGCCCCACACGAGGAGAAGCGTCCCGATGGAGAGGCTCAAGCGCGCCCAGTTGGGGCCGGCGCTCGCGTTGGCCACATCGAAGTCCTTGAGCGTGCGGAGCCAATCGAGCCTGCTGTCATCGTACGCCGCGGCGGCGAGGACTGGCACGGTGATCACGAGCGCCGCCGGGAGCGGCGAGCGTTGGGTGAGCACGGCTGGAACGAGCAAGATGAGGAACGTCGGCGCGGCGAGGAGCGCGATCCGTGTGGGAGGCGCCGGCACGAGCCGAAGCAGGCTGGACATCGAGAGCAGGAGCGCGAGGACCGCTGCGAGAGCGAGCAGGAAGGGCACTCGCACTGCGATGGCGCGGAGCCGCATCAGGCGAGCCCCCCACGCAGCAGCGCCTTGCGGAAGTCCTCTTCGCCCGGCGTCCATGGGAGAACACGGATCCCCACTGCGCGAAGCGCGGCTGCAGCCCGCTCGTCTTGGCGCGCGACCATGTCACGCGCAGTGGTCCAGGCGGCGGAGGGCGTTGGTGCGAGGACGAGCGCGCGCACGTCCACGATGATGAGGGGGAGCGCTCGATGGCGGCGCTCGTCGAGGAGCGCGCGCAGCCTGCGCGCAGCCTCCGTGAGCTCGGGGACGTTGCGTGGCGTCACGCGCGTCACGATGACGACGAGCGGCTTCGCCCCGACAAAATATCGGCTCGTCGATCGCAGCGTGCGGGAGAGCGTCGCGCTAGCGTCCTCCTCGCCTGGTGATAGCGCGCGCTCCAAGCCCGGCGCTTGGCCCGAGCCGGCTTCGGGCGGCGCTACTGGGCCAGCGCGGCAGCCGAACGTCCACGCGCCCACGCGCGAGCCTCGCGCGAGGAAGAACTTGCCTGCCGCGAGCGCGCCTTCTACCCCGTGGTCAAGACCAGTCTCGAGCGTCGTCCCGATGCGAAGCGACTCGCCGCCGTCGAGGAGCACGAACACCGTGCGCTTGCCTTCCTTCTCGTACTCGTTCACGACGGGCTGGCTCTGACGGCCTCCCCGGCGTCCCAGTGCCGAGAGCCGGCGCGCTGTCGCTTTCCAATTGATGCTGTTGGGAGGATCGCCCCACGCGTACTCGCGTAGCTCCCGGAAGTCAGTGCTATCGACGCCCAAGCGCGCCTCGCCCTGGTCGAACGCTCCGCTCGCGGCGCGATGACTGGTCCGAGCGCGGAGCTTCTGTATGGCGTAGCTGCGTGGCGTCACCTCGACATTGGTGGGCGATGCCACGGTCGCGGCGATTGGTGCCGAGAGCCCCGTTGGGTCGATGGATTCTGCGGTCACCGCGTCCACTTCGTGGCTGCCCCGCACGTGCGCCCGCACCCGCATGTGCGCCGCGATGGGTTGGGCGTTGGTCGCGAACGCGAGGTTCGTGCCTTGCTCCAGGCGGAAGCCCGGGGGGAGCGGTGCATGGACCTCCGTGATAGTGCCTGGCGGAGCGTCACGCATGCTCAGCGTCACGAGGAACGGGTCGCCTCGGCGTG
>JBAZZN010000212.1:0-5306 GCA_041658815.1 Thermoplasmatota archaeon | reverse complement strand
GACGCATCGCGGAGATGGCGAACATCCACTTCGTGCGGCAACGGGAGCAGAGGGGCCTGGGGCACGCGATCCTCTGCGCCAAGCAGCACATCGGGAATGAGCCCTTCGCGGTGCTCCTTGGGGATGACGTCACCTTCTCTGGCGTCCCGTGCACGAAGCAGCTCATCGAGCGGTTCCGGCGGAGGGAAGCGAGCATCGTCGCTGTGGAGCACGTGCCACCCGAACGGATCGAGTCGTACGGCGTCGTGAAGGTGGGCCCAGAGACCGAACCCGCGCTCTTCCCCATCGACCGGCTCGTCGAGAAACCATCACGCGCGGACGCCCCGTCCGACCTGGGCATCCTTGGGCGCTACGTCCTGACGGGGACGATCTTCGAGGAGCTCGAACGCACGCCACCCGGGCGAAACGGGGAGATCCAACTGACGGATGCGCTCCAGCGTCTGCGCGCTCGCGAAGAGATGTTCGCCTACGCCTTCGAGGGTCGCCGCTACGACCTTGGCGACAAGCTCGAGTGGCTCAAGACGAACATCGAGGTCGCCCTTTCGCGGCCCGAGTTCGGCGACGACCTGCGCGCGTTCCTCAAGCGTCTGGGCGGGTGAAGCGCTGATGGCTCGTCACCTCGTCGCAGGCGCCGCCGGCTTCCTTGGCTCGCACCTCGTGGATCGTCTCCTTGCGCAGGGCGACGAGGTCATCGGCGTGGACAACGTCAGCACCGGACGCGCGCGCAACCTCGACGAGGCACGCAGGAGCGCGCGCTTCCGCTTTGAGCAGCAGGACGTCATCCGACCGCTCGATGTCGAGGGGCCGCTCGACCGCGTGTGGAATCTCGCCTCGCCGGCGAGTCCCCCCGATTACCAGCGCCTCGCGGTCGAGACGCTCCGTGTCGGATCGGAGGGCACGCGCAACCTCCTCGATCTCGCGAACGCGAAGGGCGCCCGATTCTTCCAAGCCTCCACGAGCGAGGTGTATGGCGATCCAGACGTGACGCCCCAGAGCGAGTCGTACTGGGGGCGCGTCAATCCCGTCGGCCCGCGGAGCATGTACGACGAGTCGAAGCGCTTCGCCGAAGCGCTCGTGATGGCGTACCGCGCACGCGGCACAAAGACGCGCATCGTGCGCATCTTCAACACGTACGGACCGCGCATGCGGCTCGATGATGGGCGCGTCGTTCCCAACCTCATCGGACAAGCCCTCCGCGGTGAACCTCTCACGATCTACGGCGACGGAAACCAGACCCGCTCGTTCTGCTTCGTCGATGACGAGGTCGAGGGCCTCGTGCGTCTCATGGAGAGCGATCACGATCTTCCCGTGAACCTCGGCAACCCGACGGAGACGACGATTCTCGAATTCGCAGATGCCATCGAACATGTGGCCGGTCGTCAACTGATGCGCGTCTTCCTGCCGCGCCCGACGGACGACCCGATGCAGCGGAGGCCTGATATCACGAAGGCGCGGACGCTCCTTGGCTGGGAGCCCCGCGTCCAGCTCGAGGAGGGGCTGCGGCGCACGTACGAGTGGTTCGCGAAGAATGGGTAGTGGGTTTCAACGCTTCGAGGTGCGCGCTTCCTCGAAGACGGCGACGAGTCGCTTCGCGACCTCCGCCATGTCGTGGTTGCGCCGCGCTTCGGCCGCGGCGGCTGCCTTGAGGCGAGTGCGTAGGCCCTCGTCATCCGCGAGCCGTCCCAGCGCGTCAGCGGTCGCCGTGACGTCACGGACCGGGACGAGGAGTGCTTCTCGCTCGTGGTGGATCCAGGCAGAGAAGCTGGGGATGTCCGTCGCGAGGATGCACGCACCGGCGCCCATCGCTTTCGCCAGCGCAGCGCTCTGGTACGAGAACTCGTAGGGAAGCGCGACGACGTCGGCACTCGCAAGCCATGCAGGGACATCGCGGTCGGGCACGTATCCTGGGAAGGACACGCGCTCAGCGATGCCAAGTTCTGCGGCGCGCGAGCGAAGCGCAGCGATGTCACCGCTGCTCGTCCCGCCAATGACGCCGGGGGGAACGTCGTCGCCGGCGATGACGAGGCGGAGGTGCGGGCGAGTCGCCAATGCGCGGTGGAACGCTTCGAGGAGGGTGAAGATGCCCTTGCCGCGGTTGATGAACCCAAGCTGGAGCACAACGATGTCCTCGTCACCCCATCCGGCTGCGCGACGCGCGTCGAGGCTTCGCTTCGTGGGACTGAACCGGTCGGTGTCCACCCCAAGGGGGACTTGCCGGATGCGGGTGAGGTCAACGTGATGATGGTCCACAAGCGTTGCCGTCGTGACGGCCGAGTGCGTGATCAAGAGGTCCGCGCGATGATAAAGGGCCCTGAGGAAGGGCGTGACGTGGAAGAGGCGATGCGATCGTGGCGCGTCATGGACGAGCGGAACGAGTGGCGCATGGCGAGGAAGCAGCGGCGCTGCCAACTGGAAGGCGCGCGGGTGGAGGAACATCTCTGATTGCCATGCGAGCACGTCACTTTGGCCAAGCGCTTGACGCAGCGTGCGGGCGAGTGCCCAGGGTGTCCCTCGCCGGTCGAGCGAACGCTCGACCTGGACGCCGGGGATCTCACCGACCGCGCCTTCGCATTCGTCATACGTCAGGATGCGCAGCTTCGCACCGTTTGCGACGAGGTACGGCGCGAGTTCGTGGACGTGGTCCCCGATGCCGCACCGCATGGGGGGGTACGACGTGAGCATCGCGACGCGCATCAGGCCACGCCCCCGATCATGATGCCGTTCGCGTAAAGGACGCTTGCATCCTGGTCGATCGCTTGCCAGCGCTTCGTGTCGTGCGCGCGTGCCGCGGCCTCTTTGCTGTGGAGGAGGACCGTTCCTGCTGCGGGCGCGGCTTCCCCTTCGAGAACTGTGGTGTTGTACCGGTTCAGTGGCGCTTCCCACAGGGTCGCATACGTGTGCGATGGGAAACTCGCGATGCCTAGGCCCGAGTACAGGTCCGAAGCAAGACGATCCTTCTCTGTGAGCGTGGGCCGGAGGGTCTCGGCCGCGACGGTGAGTTCCTTCGCGACGTAGTCCGTCTGCTTCGGGATGCCACCCCAGAGGAGGTCGGAACCATCTATTCGATAGCTCGCGGCCGAGACGAACGCGACCCCACTGATGACAAGGACGACAGTGAACCAGACGGGGGGCGCGCGCGCGACGGCTTGAAGCATGAGGACGACGGCGGGCGCGGCAACGATCGTGATGAGGATGTCCTCCAGCGCGAGGAACCGGCCAACGCCAAGGATGAACAGCCTCGCCACGGTGATGAGCGCGGCGACCCCCACGACGCTTGCGAGCGCGGTCGTCACGAGGAAAGCGGGACGGCGCCCCGGCGTCACGAGGCTCCGAGTGAGCACGTAGAACGCGGGGATCACGAGCACTGCCGTCGTGACGTCGAGCAGCATCGTCTGGGTCATGAAGTCGTTGATAACAGAGTTCGTGGTCACATGCGCGGCACCGATGGCCCCCGACTGGTCGCCCTGGACGTTGAAGGTGTTGAGCACGAAGGGAATGAGCCGCGGCGCGCGAAGATCGACCCACGCGAGCGCAAGGGCAGAGAGGGCGACGATCCCGGTGGGCAACGCCCACCAATGCCCAGTCCGGCGCGCCGCCGACGGATTGCGGCCGAACCCAAGCCACCCGCCAAGGCGCGCCAGCCATTCCACGCCAAGTACGTGGACGAAGCCGATGTACACCGAGGCGGCGACCAGGAACGCGAACCCAAGCGTGGGATGGTAGAAGAACGCAAGCGCTCCCATTGCGACGGCGACTCCCGCGGGAGCTATGCCGGGCATCGAGGCGAACGCGAGCACGGCGATGAGCGCCCATACGCCCATCTTGCTGGGTGAGATCGTCGCGACCGTCTCGAGGAGTCGCGGTGAGAAGGCGACTAGGGCGGCGCCCACCATGGCGGAGCGCGAGCCAAACGCGCGTCCAAGGAAGAGTGCGGCAGCCGTGACCGTGGCCACGCCGATGAGCACGCCAGTGAGCGCGAGCGCGACTCGGGGAGGTGCGCCAGCGAGCCGGAGGAGTGCGATCTGGTCATGGAGGCCCGTGAAGACGCTGTAGGGGACCGTGATGTGGTCGTGGGAGCCGGTCGCGACGATCGTCTCGGCAGCTTTCCTGTGGAAGACCGTGTCGGCGCCAAAGCCCTCCGCGGTCATGAGTTGCGTAGTGAGGGCGACGAGCGCGAGGAGGGCTGCGGACTGGACGGCGCACAACGCGATCGCCCACCGCGCGCGGGGCGCGACGAGTGCTTGGACGAGGAGGGTCGTGCAAGCCGCGGCATAGAGCGCGTAGAACGAGAGGGGCTTCCAGACACTCTGGCCGCGCGTGGTCGCAAGCGCCGCAGCGCCCAGGCAGAGCGTGGTGAGCACGAGGGCCGCATGGAGCATCGGGCGCGCGGTGGACGGCTCTCGCGGCCTTGCGCGGGGGTAACGGAGCGCGAAGAGGCCTCCGATCGTGGCGAACGTGACGATGGGTATGACGTACAGACCCAAGGCGGGGACGCTCATGCTTGGGGGAACTGTCCAAAGAGTGAACGCCCCCGTTCCCGCCACGAGCGCAAGGATTCCGAGGAAGAGGAAGCGGTTTCGTGCAAGACCGTTCACGGCCCGCGCCTCATGCGCTCGCCACGAGCCTCCGCGTATTATAAGTTAGCCCGCGACACCAGCGATGACGGCGCCGTTCTCGTAGAGCACGCTCCCGCGAGCGTCGATGGAGACCCATCGAGCGGACTCGAGCACACGCGCGGTGGCTTCGACGTCGTGCATGGTGACCCAGCCTGCGGGGGGCGGGCGATCGTCGATGGCGACCGTGATGTTGACTGCGGCGAACGGCGATTGCCATAATGTGTGGTACGTGTGTGTGGGGAAGTTCGCGGCGTAGAACGCGGAGTGTGCGTCGGTGACGAGCCGGTCGGTGGGCAACAACGTGGGTTTGAGCGCCTCGACGGCCGCGCCGCTCTCCAGCGACACGATGTCGGTCTGCTTCGGGACGTCGGGCGAGAACACGCCGGATCCGTCCACGCGGTAGCTGGACGAGGCGACGAGGGCGAAACCCGCGAGAACAAGCGCCGCCGCGATCCACGCGGAGGGCGCGCGCCACATGTGCTGCACGAGCAGCACGACGGCGGGGGCGGCCGCGAGGGTCACGAGGAGGTCCTGGAGCGAGAGGAAACGCTCGGCGCCAACGAGGTAGAGTCGCATGAGCACCACGAGCGCGGTCGTGCCCACGATGCCGAGGATCGCGGACGTGAGCAGGAATGCTGGCCGTCTTCCTGGGCTCGCGAGACTCCGAGTTAGCGTGTAGAACGCGGGCAT
>JBAZZN010000211.1:0-5328 GCA_041658815.1 Thermoplasmatota archaeon | reverse complement strand
GAACGCACAGCCCGTGCAGGGCCAGTTCAACAACGCCGGCATGGACGTTTCGCCCGCGCTCAACGGTTGCCTCGGATTCAAGGACCTCGATGGCCAAAGCGACAAGGTCTCGTGGAACTTCGTGGACGCCGCGAGCGTGCCTGCTGGGCCGTGGAAGACGGTCGTCACGACGTCCCAAGTGACGGGGTGAGCCGAGTGCTCGCCCTCAGGCGCCGTACGCTTGCGTCATCGTCTTCACGGCCACGTTGGTCGAGACCGCGTAATCCAACAGCGCGTTGAACTGCGTCGGAGTCCACGAGTATGCGTCGCCACGCTTCGCGACGATCTCGTGGAACACGAGCACCAGCACGACGTTGTGCGTGCGAGCGTAGTCCAAGTACCCCTCGGCCGTCGTGAGTGTCGTCACCTTCATGACGCCAAGCCCGGGCACGAGGGTGGGGTTGGTTCCAGATTGGGCCAGCAGCGTCGGGATGCTCGCGACGGATGGATTGCTGAGGTAGATCCTGCCAGTCTTGTAGTACTTCGCCGTCTGCGTCTCCACGTTCGCGTTGTGAGCGCCGTAGGGATAGGCGAAGTGGCGCGCTTGCGTCCCCGTGAGGCCACGGAGATAGCTCTGCGAGTTCACGAGCTGGCTCGTGAGCGCCGAGGCCCCCAGCGTCGTGAGGTCAGGGTGCGTGACCGAGTGCGACTCGACGTCGTGTCCGGCTTGGGACAGCGCCTGCACCTGCGCTGGTGTAAGGCAGCTTCTGCTCGTCTGGGCGTTGAGGCAGTCAGTGATGATGAAGAACGTCCCCCGGAACCCGTGATCGACGAGCGCCTTCGCGGCAGCAGCGTGGTCAGGCGTCCCGTCGTCAAAAGTGAACACAACCGCCCCGGTGCTGGGGGGTGGGGGCGGGGGCTGTCGGGGCGTGGCCGCGACCTCGCTCGAATTGGGGCCGGCCCCGTTCGCGTTCACGGCGGCGACCTTGTAGTAGTACGACGCGCCGTTCGTGACGTTCACGTCCTTGAATGCGTTCGTGACGCCAAGGGCCCTGTAGAGCGACTCGCTCCCGCTTGAAGTGCCGCGGTGGAGCGCGTACCCGGTGATCGCGCTTCCTCCATTCGCGGGCGTCGTCCACGAGAGGCTCACGGTCGCGTTGCCTGAGGTCGCGGAGAGCGCGGGCGCCGCAGGGAGGCCGTACGGGGGTGGCGGTGGGGGAGTGACGCCGGCCACGAGCTGCGCCACGGTGGAGACGGTGACTCCTCTCGATTGTACATAGCCCGCCAACGCGTCAAGGTTGGATGGCGTCCAATCGTAGGTGCCGGGGCTCGTGATGATCCGCTCGAAGGATAGCACCACATAGACACCCTGCGACGCGGCGAGATCCACGAACGACTTCGCTTGTGCGAGCGTCGTGGACTGCATGACCATGAGGCCGGGCAAGTGGTAAGGGTCCACGCTCGGAGTGAACGCGCTCGTGCTCGTCGTCAGGGTGCGGCCGGACGCGTAGTGGGACGCCGTCGCGGTGGCGACGTTCGCGTTGACCGAACCGTATGGGTACGCCAGGTGCAGCACGCTGTGGCCCGTGATGCCCTGGATGACCGCCTGCGAGTTCGCGAGTTCTGACTCAAGGCGGGTCGCATCCACGGTCGTCAGGTCCACTTGGGTCACGGTCATCGATCCGATGTCGTGCCCGCGCGCCGTGAGGTTCACGAGGTCCGACGCGGCCATGTACGCGGTATAGTACGGACCCTGACGCAGTTGGCTGCTGACGACGTAGAAAGTTCCGTGCATGCCGTGCGCTTCGAGCGTGTCGGCGGCAGTTGTGCCGGACGCGTAGCCTGCGTTGAACGTGAACACGATGCCGCCTCCCGGATGGGCGAGGCCGAGTGGTGAAGCAGCATCGGTCGCCGGGAAGATCATCAGTGGCAAGACGAGGAGCAGTGCTGCGACGGTGGCTCTCCGCAGCGAACTGGCCGCGACCATGCCCCCCAAATGTTCGTCATAGCCTATACGTTCAGTTCGGCGGGAGCCTCCCGGCAGTGCCGAGTTGCGCGAACGTCATCACTGGCACGTGCCTGGCAGCCGTGTAGGCGACGAGTTCCTTGAACGCTGCCAGGTTCCAGTCGTACGCGTCGGGCGTGACGCCGTAGCTGCTTGGCACGGGCGCGAGATTGTGGAACGCCAGGATCACGGTCCTGTTGTTGCTGATCGCGTAGTCAACGTAGCTTTTTGCCTTCGCGGCCGAGTCACCCGAGAGGACGCCCATGGCGGGAACGGCTTGCACGTTCGTCGTGTGCGCCGTTGCGAGGCCGATGTCCGTGCTGAACACGCGCGACGCCTTGTAGTACTTCGCCGCGATGGCGTCAAGCTGCGCGTTGTGGGCGCCGCCGGGCCACGCCATGTAGTTGACTGCCTTGCCCGTGATGCTCCGCAGGTCGCTTTGCGCGTTGCGCATGTTCGTTTCTGCCTGCGCGAGCGAGAGGTTGGTCAGTTCGATCTCGTTCACGGAGTGTGCCTCGATGTCGTGCCCCTTGCGGGAGAGGTCGCGGACCTCGGTGGACGACATGGTGTCCGGGTTGGCCTTACCTTGCCGCAGGGCGCGCGACATTATGTTGAACGTCGCCTTGAATCCGTATTTGTCGAGCGTGGGGACCGCTGCGAGTTGCGATCGGTCGCCGTCGTCGAAGGTGAACACGATGATGGCGCCGCTTGGGAGACCGAACGGGTTTGGCTTCGCGCTGGCTTCGTTGCTAAGCGCGCCGTCGCCCTGGGTGTTCGTTGCGCCGACCTTGTAGTAGTACGTCACTCCGTTGGTCGTGTTGGCGTCCGCGTAGGTGGCCTCCGCACCAAGCGTCGCGTACAGGACCTCGTTGCCACTCGTTGTGCCGCGGTACACCGCGTAGCCCGTGATGGGGCTGCCGTGGTTGTCGGGGACCGTCCACGAGAGGTTCACTAGCGCGTTTCCCGCGGCGACGCGCAAAGTCGGCGCGCCAGGAACGGTTGGCGCCGAGGGGGGAGCGCCTACCATGAGCTGCGCCATGGTGACGACGCCAATGGCTTTGGACTGGACGTAGGCGGCGAGCGCGTCGAGGTCCGAGGGCGTCCAATCATACGTGCCAGGGTTCGTGACGATGTTCCCGAACGCGAGCACGACCGTGGTGTTGTGAGTGATCGCGAGATCCACGAACGTCTCGGCCGTCGCCAAGCTAGTCGCGCTCAGGACGAGGAGGGCGGGCTGGTGATAACGATCCATCGGTGGCGTCGCGAAGTCCTCGACGTTGAGCGTGAGCGTGCGCCCCGAATCGTAGCGGAGTGCAGTGGCGTTCGCGACGTTAGTGTTCACGCTTCCGTAGGGGTACGCGAGGTGCCGTACGCTGCGGCCCGTGATGGTCTGGAGCGCGGATTGCGACAGGGCGAGTTCAGCGGCGAGGGCGGACGCGTTGAGCGTCGTGAGGTCGCGCTGGTCCACCGTCATGGACTCCACGTCGTGACCGCGGTTCGTGAGGCTCACGAGGTCGTCCGCGGAAAGGTACGCTGTCCAAAATGGGCCTTGGCGGAGGAGGCCGCTCGAAGCGTAGAACGTGGCGTGGTAACCGTACGCCTCGAGGACCTGTGCTGCGACGGTGCCCGACGCGTACCCGTTGTCGAACGTGAACACGATGCGCGAGCCCGATGGCGCGCCTGGCGTTGCTGCGACCTCGGTGGACCGGTTTCCCTCGCCGATCGCGTTCACCGCGCTCACTTGATAGTAGAAGGCGTTGCCGTTCGTCACGCTCGTGTCCGAGAACGAGCCTTGCACGCCAAGCGTAGCGTAGAGCGTCTCATTCCCGCTCGTCGCACCGCGGTACAACCTGTACCCCGTGATGGGGCTTCCGCCGTGGGACGGTGTGGACCATGAGAGGTTGACGACGCCATTGCTGCCGGAGGCGGCCAGCGTCGGGGTTCCAGGCGCAGTGGGCGCGGGTGGGTCGCCGCCCGCGACGAGTTGTGCGACCGTGATGACCGGCATGCCCTTGGATCGCACGTACGCGGCGAGCGCGTCGAGGTCAGAGGGTGACCAGTCGTACGCGCCCGGGCTCGTCACGATCGCGCCCAACGAGAGCATCACGTACACGTCGTTGGCAGCGGCGTAGTCCACGTAGGACTGGGCCGTCGCCAACGTCGTCGCGGCGCCGATGACGAGCCCCGGCAAGTGGTAAGCATCCACAGACGGCGCGAAGTCAGTGATGCTTGTGGTGAGGACGCGCCCCGAGGCGAAGTACGTCGCCGTGGCGGTCGCGACTGGGTCATCGACCGCGCCATACGGGTACGCGAGCTGCGTGACTGGCTTTCCCGTGATGTTCTGGAGCGCGGACTTGGAGTCGGCGAGTTCCGCTTGGAGCTGCGCGGGAGAGAGCGTCGTGAGGTCTTGGTGCGTGGCGGTCATCGACTCGATGTCGTGCCCGACCACGGAGAGGTTCGCCACGTCGGTGGTGGACATGAACCCGGCGTAGTAGGGGCCTTGGCGCAGCATGGTGCTCGTCACGTAGAACGTGCCGACGAACCCGTAGGCTTCCAACGTCTGCGCCGCGAGGGGCCCCGACGCGAGACCATCGTTGAACGTGAACACGATCCCCCCGCCCGCATGCACGAGGCCCAGGGGAGTGGCCGCGGAGGCGACCGGCATGACGGGCGCTACGAGAAGGAGGACGAGCGCGATGGCCGGAGGTGAACGGGAACGATGCGCCATGGGACCGGGGGCTTGTTCGCCAACCCCGTCGCCATATGGCTTGGGAAACAGGGTTGGTCTTGTGCCGGGCGCGAACCCGAGGGAGTACTTTCGCTCTCCCCCGCAGCATCTGGGCATGAGGCAGCCCCGCCACTCGGGGTGCATGCATCCACAAGGCGCGTGCCCGGACTGCCTGCGCCCCCTCTCCCCGGGGAGCGGCTGCGCGGAGTGCCGCGTGTGCGGGTTCGCAGCGTGCGGGTGAACCTCGTGTTCTGTTCGCTTTGCGGCGACCACGCCAGGCACACGAAGAGCCCCCAAGTCGATCTCCGGCGCAAGGAGTGCCCCCGCTTTCCCGATGGTGTGATCCACCGCGGGTGCTGCGCGGCCGAAGCGTGCAGCGACACCGACTCACGCGGTCACGTGCGCTGCGGGTGGGAGTCTGGCGGCAAGGAACGATATCTTGCACTGCTCGTCGAACGGCGTGAAGGTATTGTGGTAGGGGTGTGTGTCCCCCCACTACGGCAGTGATATCCCGCTTCCCTCAACGAATCTGTACGCGAAGCCGCGAAGCGACGCGAAGACAAGCCACTTCGCGCTCTTCGCGGCTTCGCGTACGAAGAACGTCACTGCATCATGA
>JBAZZN010000210.1:0-5355 GCA_041658815.1 Thermoplasmatota archaeon | reverse complement strand
GGAGCTGCCCACGGCGGCCGACTTCGTGGCGGACCACATGGACGATGGGCCCATCCACGTGATCTACACCGCGGACAACGTGTTCGGTTGGGAAGAGGGGCTCTACCACGGGCTGGACGCGACGTCAATCCGCGCGAGCGACCTGGAGACTGAGAGCGGCAACCCGAACCTCACGGCGACGCGCACTCTTGTGCACGAGGCCACACACGACCTCGTGGACCGGCAGCGCGGGGGCGCCCCTTTCGAGGACTCGTTCCTCAGCGAGGGCCTCTCGCGCCTCGCGGAAGTCCACGTCGAGCTGAAGCATCCCGAGCAAGTCCTCAAGTGCCAAACGAGCGGCACCACGCAGCGCTGCTCGCGCGAGAGCGCCCGCGTTGACGGCGGCGCTCTCCACGCCTTCCTCGCCTCCGGCAGGACGTTCGACGTTGGATGGAACGCGACAACCGCGAGCGATGCGGACCGCGGCTTCGACTACGATTACTCCGGCTTCGTCCTGCTGCACTACGAACGCACGGCCCCAAGCGGCGCGATCGGCCGAGTGCTGGCGGACCTCGCGAACACTACGCTCCCCCAGAGTGACGCCGTGCTCGCAGCGATGCTGAAGCACGCGCCAGGCATGACGCGAGATGACCTGCTTTATCCAGGCAAGGCTGACGCCGCGCTTGGCGCTGAGGAATTCACGGCCAAGATGGGGGACCTCGTCGCACCACCGTTCCCCAGGACCCCCACCCTCGGCATCGGTGGGATCAGTGTTCCCGGAGTGGGTGTGCCGCTCGTGGTTTGCGGCCTGGCCGCCATGGCCATGCTGCGGCGACGATAGGTGCTTATCCCCAGTCGAATGGGCTCCCAAGCGGCGGCAGATTGATCACGATGGTCTGGGGCCTCGTCATCTCCTCGATGCTGGCCCCGATCCCTTCCCTTCCCATCCCCGACTTCTTGTTGCCGCCGAATGGGAAGTGGCCCACTCCGTGCGCGGGGTATCCGTTGATGGTGACGGCGCCGTCCTCGAGGCGCTTCGCGATGCCCCACGCCTTGTTGATGTTGTCTGTGAACACGCTGCTATCAAGGCCGTACTCGCTCCTGTTCGCGATGTCGAGCATCTCCTCGTAGCCGCGGCAACGGAGGATGGGGAGGATGGGCGCGAACTGCTCTTCCCACGCGATCCTCATATCAACCGTCACGTGATCGAGCACGGTGGCCTCGTGGAAGTTGCCCACGTAACCGCCGCCCGTGAGGAGCTGCGCGCCTTTTCCGCGCGCGTCCATCACGAGTTCTTGAGCGTACGCGACGGCCTTCGCGTTGATGAGCGGCCCAAGCGACGTGTTCTCGTCGCGGGGGTCGCCCGTCTTGTACGACTTCAGCACTTCCTTCACGAGGCGTTGGGCGAAGTCGTTGGCTACGACCTCGTCCACGAGCACGCGCGATACGGCATCGCAGCGTTGGCCTTGGAAGCGGAGGGCCCCACGCGCGATCTCACGCACGGCGAGGTCCAGGTTCGCGTCGTCCAGCACGAGCGCGGCGCCCTTGCCGCCAAGCTCCAGTGCGAGATGCTTCATGCCGGCTTTGCGCACGATGCGCTCACCCACGCTCGTGCTGCCCGTGAAGGAGATCATGTCCACGAGGGGTGACTCGGCGATGACGTCGCCGATCTCAGAACCGCGGCCCGTCACGATGTTGAGCGTGCCCTTGGGCAATCCAGCTTCGTCAAGCGCCTTGGCGAAGAACAGCATCGAAAGGGGCGTCTCCGTGCTGGGCTTCACGATGACCGTGTTGCCAGCCACGAGCGCGGGAGTGACCTTGGCCGCGGCGATGAAGAGCGGGTAATTGAACGGGGTGATGGCCGCGATGACGCCGCGGGGCTGGCGGCGTACGATAGCGATCTTGCCCTTCGTGTCCTCGACCCAATCGCCAGGAATGAAGTCGCCATGCATCGTGCGCGCTTCCTGCCCAGTGAGCGCGAGCCGCTCGATGGTGGCCTTCACTTCGCCCTTCGCGACGTTGATCGGCTTGCCGCTCTCCGCCACGAGTACATCCGTCAGGACCGAGCGGTTCTCTTCGAGGATGCGTTTTGCGTGCTCCAGTATCTCGATGCGCTGGATGGCGGGAATGTCCCGGATCTTCCGGCGCGCGTCGTGCGCGCACTTGATGGCGCGCTCGACGTCCGCGCGCGTGAGCGCGGGCACGTGAGCGAAGATGCTGTTGTCCGATGGGTCGCGCACTTCGATCCATGCGTCATCGCTGGACGCGACCCACGCACCCCCGACGAAGGCACGGTAAAGCTTGGGGCCGTCTAGCTCGGGCGGGGCGACGGAGATGTTGGCAGCCATGACGATCAGGCCGCTCTGTGGGCTCGGGACGTATGAATGTGCGGGAAACGGAAACACCGACAGCAAAACGTTCATCCCGCTTCGCGTCCTGGCGCGAAAGGTTTCTCCGCAGGAGAGGTTCGAGCCTTGGCGCACCCCGCTGTCTCCACGAATGTTGCTGACCTCCATCAGGAGCACCATGGCAGCTTCTGGCCGCTGTTCTTGACCATCGGGGTGACGCTCTTCCTGTTGGGCACGATGGTGCACGTGCTCCTCTTGCCAGGCTTCGTGATCTTGGTGGGCTCGGTCTTCGGCTGGGTACGCGAGGACATCATTGAACTCCGAGGCAAGCCTTACAAGGACGGCCACTCGGACTACTGGCTTGGCACCATTGTCCTGATCCTTTCCGAGATCATCATCTTCGGCGTCCTCTTCTCCTTCTACTTCTGGAGCCGTGCGCACCAGGGCGAGGCGTTCGTGCCCGAACAGATCCGCAACATGGGGATGCTCCCCATCTGGCTGAACACGGCGTTCCTCGTCTCGTCTGGCGTCACGGCCGAGTTCGCCATTCATTTCCTCAAGAAGGGAGAGAACGAGGACTTCCAGGTCTGGCTGGGCATCACGGTCGTGCTGGGCTTGTTGTTCGTGGCGGGCCAAGCGCAGGAGTACATGAACCTCGTGCGTGAGGGGCTGACCCCCATCACGAGCTCGTATGGCACCGCCTTCTTCTCTCTCACGGGCGTGCACGGCCTCCACGTCATCGCTGGTGTCGTCGTCCTCACGACCATCCTCGTGCTCAGTTTCACTGGCTTCGTGACGAAGGAACGCGCCTCGGGCGTGCACGGCGCCTTCCTCTACTGGCACTTCGTCGATGCCATCTGGGTCCTCGTCGTCAGCGTCGTTTACCTCAGGCTGGTGTGATGTCATGCAGGCATTCGGCACTGGAGTCTGGGACGGTCTGTTCTCTCTGTACATGGCCATCGCGATCCTCGTCGGCGTCCTCGTACTGGGGTGGCTCGTTGTCTCCCTCGTGAAGTACCGAGCAACAGGCGATGCCCCGCGCCCTGCCGACGCGCCCCGCGCGGGCGTCATCCCCGCTGAGCGCGGCCAAGTCGTCTGGGTCTTCGTGATGGCCGCCATCATCGCTATCATCTTGGTTGGACTCGCGGTCAAGAGCATCAGCGCGATCGACGTCGTCGAGACGCCCCCTGAGGGCGAGTTCGCCATCCACCACAACGTGACGGGCTACCAGTTCGGGTGGAAGTTCGATTACACGGCCGAAGGTGGGCTGCCATACCAAGACCTTGGCGCGTTCACGATCCCAGTGGACACGAACATCGTGATGAACGTCACGTCACAGGACGTGTGGCACAACTTCGCCGTGCCAGACTACCGCATCCGCGTGGACGCTATCCCGGGCACCGTGAACCACATGTGGTTCCGCGCGACGGAAACTGGCGTCGGCCACACCGTCTGCGTCATCCTCTGTGGCACGGGCCACTCGTTCATGCGTTCAGAATTGCGCGTCCTTTCCAAGGCTGACTACGCGAAGTTCGCGCATGACGAATCGGTCCAGCAGTACGAGAAGTTCGCGAAACGCCCGGGCAGCATCATCGTGAACGCGAGCTTTGACGGCGCCGCGCTCCGGGAGTCCGGCAACGCCAAAGCTGGCGCCCCATTCATCGTGCGCCTCACGAACTCTGGCGCCACGGAGGCCACGTTCCGCTTGCACGCGGACGTGCGGGAGCAGTCCTTCACGGTGCCCCCGGGCCAAGCCGGCTACGGCTACTTCGTCGCGCCCGCACGCGGCCTCGTCGTGCTCGATGGCCCCGCTTCTTCCGCGAACATCCAGGTGGTGAGCTGAATGGTCAATGCTTACGCTGCTGTTGCTGACGCTCGTCCGGCCTACGGCAAGGGCTGGAAGCACTGGTTGAGCACGACGAACCACAAAGAGGTCGGCATCCTTTACCTCATCACGTCGCTGGTCTTCTTCCTCGTCGGCGGAACGTTCGCGCTCATGCTGCGAACGCAGCTCGCGGCTGCGGGCAACACGCTCTTCGTGGGAGAGACGTACAACCAGCTCGTCACGATGCACGGCCTCGTGATGATCTTCTTCTTCCTCTCGCCATTCGCCTTCGCGTTCGGCAACTACTTCATGCCAATCCAGATCGGCGCGCGCGACCTCGTCTTCCCGAGGCTCAACGCCCTCTCGTACTGGATGTACCTCAGCGGCGGCATCGTCGCGTGCCTTGGCTTCGCCACAGGCGGCGCAGCGGCGGGCGGTTGGACGATGTACATCCCACTCTCGACCTCGGCCTCTGAGTACGCGCACAGCATCGACCCCCAGGTGGCGGTGGCGCACGGCGTCACGCTCGTCGCCATCGGCATCGGGCTCTTCGTCATCGGCGTGACGGTTTCGGGCATCAATTTCCTCGTCACGTTCTTCCACCTCCGGGCTCCGGGCATGAAGATGTACCACATGCCACTCTTCAGCTGGGCGATCTTCTGGACCGTGGTCATCATGCTCTTCGCCTTCCCGGCGATCGGCGCGGCCGGACTGATGCTCCTCGTGCAAAGGACGTTCGGGTTCCACTACTTCGACGTGGCGAACGGCGGTCCGTTGCTTTGGGCGCACTTGTTCTGGTTCTTCGGTCACCCTGAGGTCTATATCCTCCTCTTGCCGGGCCTTGGCGCCGTGCTCGAGGTCATCCCGACGTTCTGCCAGCGTCCGCTCTTTGGCAAGCGCGCCGTCATCTGGTCGCTGGCGATCGCGAGCGCGCTCAGCTTCCTCGTGTACATCCACCACATGTTCACGACGGGGATCGACCCGAAACTACGCGAGTTCATGGTCATCACGACAGAACTGATCTCGATTCCCTTCGGCATCATCTACCTCTGCATGGTCGGCACGTTCTGGAAGAGCAGCATCCGCTTCGAGGTGCCAATGCTCTTCGCCATCGGCTTCATCGCGCTCTTCTTGATCGGAGGTCTCACGGGCGTCTTCCTCTCGTCCGTGCCCATCGACTACGGCATGCATGGAAGCTACTGG
>JBAZZN010000209.1:0-5364 GCA_041658815.1 Thermoplasmatota archaeon | reverse complement strand
TCCCTCGAACGCTTGGGCCGGCCATCCGAGGCTTGGCGTTTAGGGTTTGGGGGTGCACGGCCTTGCCGAGAACGAGCCGCCCGAGCGCCCAGGACACGCGCCGGTCGCGCGACCGCGAACACGAACCGCGTGGGAACACGGAGAGCCACTGAGCGGACAAGCGTCATCGGTCAAGCCTAGCCCCCGCACAACGCTCAAATACCGTCCTGCGATTGGACCATCCCGAGCAAGTTCGCTCGGACTGACCTACCCATGCGCATGGATGCGGGAGCCACTCTGTTCTCCCGAGGCCGCAATCTCGAGAACGCGCTGGGACTCAGTGATATCTTCTTGAAGTTCGAGGGTTCGAACCCCACGGGCACGCAGAAGGACCGCATCGCGCGGCACTGTTACGATGACGCGCATCGCCAGGGATTCGATACGATCACCGTCGCGACGTGCGGTAACTTCGGCGCGTCCGTCGCGTGGGCGTGCGCGCACAACGGCATCCGTCCCGCAGTGTTCGTTCCTAGCGATTACCACGCTCCACGCCTCGTGGAGATGGAGAAGCTCGGCGCGCGCGTCATCCGCGTGCCGGGCGACTATGAAGATGCGGTGGTCGCGTCCAAAGCGGCTGCGCGTGACCACGGCTGGTACGACGCGAACCCCGGGAGCGACGCGCAGTGGGGCATCGCGCGCGCAGGCTACGGTCGCATCGCGCACGAGATCGTGGACGAGCTTGGCCGCATGCCCGACACCGTCGCTGTCGCCGTGAGCAACGGTACGACGCTCGCCGCGATCTACGATGGCTTCCGGCAAGTCGCGCGCGAGCGAAGCGGCGTCGGGAAACTGCCCCGCATGCTCGCCGCGAGCACCCCGCGCGGGAACCCCATCATCAAGTCGTGGCAGCTGGGGCTCAAGGAGTGCGTGGACCTCAAGCCCGAGGAGTTGAAGGAAACGAGCGTGAACGAGCCGCTCGTCAACTGGCACTCTTTCGACGGGCAACGCGCGCTAGAAGCGCTGTACGATTCCAACGGCATCGCAGTGTACGCGACCGACTCCGAGATGCGGCGACTGGCCTCGCTCACGCGGAGCCTGGAAGGCATCAGCGTGCTCACGGCCAGCACGGCCGCACTCGTCGCACTGCAAAAGGGCGCCCAACAAGGACGCCTCAAGGCGGGGCTGCACGTGGCAGTCCTCACGGGCCGGCATTTCGAGAAACCAAGGAGGGGGCCTGGGGGCGCGAGCGACGAGGGCCATCGGAAGGATTGAAGACCAGGAACGGCCACAGTAGTCCTCGTCGGAAGGCTCTCATGCCCGAAGACGAAGCGTACCACGAGTATCTATGGGGCGAAGATTCGCCCCGCGCGTTCGCCCGGAAGACACGGTTCGGCCAGAACAGCAAGGTCTCGCGCGTCGTAGAAGTCCAGGTCGGCCTCGGTGCCGACCCATCATCGGCCGTATCGCGTTAGAACGGCGTTCACGCTTGCCCCGCTCGCGCAGGAACAGAGCGGGCGGGGCGCCCTCTTTTGACCATAGGCTGATGACACATCGCGCAATCTGGGCCGCCATGGGAATTCCCTCGGTGGTCCTTTGTGAGGGCCACTTCGCCGACCCCAGCGGCAAGACCGCGCACGGGCTCGTTCGTCACAGCGACATGTATGACGTCGTCGGCGTCATCGATAGCACGCTCACCGGCCGCGACGCGGGAGAGGTCCTCGACGGGAAGAAGAATGGGATCAAGATCTACGCGTCCCTCCGCGCGGCGCTCGACAGGGCCCCGCGGCGCCCCACGCACTTCATCGTGGGGCTCGCGCCAGATGGCGGCAAGCTCCCGCCAGAGTACCGGCGCCTCGTCGCCGACGCGCTCGATGCCCGGCTGCACGTCGTCTCCGGCCTTCACGAGAAGCTGGAGCAGGACGCCGAGTTCAAGCGCCTCGCGACCACACAGGGCGTCAGCATCATGGACGTGCGCACCGTGCCGCCCCGGGAGGAGCAGCACTTCTTCTCGGGCAAGATCGATGAGGTCACGTGCCCCGTCATCGCGGTGCTGGGCACGGACAGCGCCATCGGCAAGCGCACGACCGCGCGCGTCCTCGTGAAGGCGCTGAACGAGAGGGGCATCCGTGCCGTGTTCGTCGGCACGGGCCAGACCGGTCGCCTTCAGGGCGCCAAGTACAGCATCATCCTTGACTCGCTCATCAACGACTTCCTCACCGGCGAGATCGAGCATGTCGTCTGGTCCGCGTGGAAGAACGAGTCGCCTGACGTCATCGTCATCGAGGGCCAAGGCGGCCTCACGCACCCCGGCTATCCGGGCGGCTACGAGCTGATGTGTGGCGCTCGCGTGAAGGGTGTCATTCTCCAGCACGCGCCGGGCCGACCGACGTTCGACGGTTTCCCGCAGTACCCGATGCCGGACCCCCAAGCCGCCATCACCATCGCGGAAGCGCTGAGTGGTCACCCCGTCGTCGCGATCACGGTCAATCACGAGAACTTGACGCGCGACGACGTCGAGGAGTGGAAGAAGCGCTATCATGACCGGTTCGGCAAGCCCGTGACCGACGTGCTGTTCGATGGGCCAGGGCCACTCGTGGATGCCGTCGTGGACCGGTTTGGGCTCAAGAAGAGGGCTGGATGAGCGTGAGACCCGACCTGAAGTTCTTCCGCGAGCTGCGCGTCAGCGACCCGCTCCTGAAGGACGACGCGAGCACGAGCACGTACACGTTCGTGGACCGCAAGCGGAAGAAGCACCAGCTGAAGCTCCATTACAAGTTCGACGTGCCGCTCTACAAGGACGCGGGCTGGACGATGGTGAACCAATCCCGCGTTCATCACGCCATCGCCTCGCTCAACTACGGCCTCTTTTGTGACCGCATCGTGTACGAGTACCCTCTGACAAAGGCTGATGCCGCGTACTTGCGCGCGATGGAGCTCGTCACTGCGCGCGAGCAGTACCTCACGCGTTTCGCGGTGAAAGAGCCCCACGGGCTCATCTTGCCCAAGTACCATGTCCCACTCGACGAGTTCGAGCCCGAAGCAGTGGACGACGTCGCGACGATCGAGTGCGAGACCGAACGCGAGCAGCCCTCGACGGTCACGACCGATCCCGAGCGCTACGCCGTGTTGTCGTCAGGCGGAAAGGAGAGCTTGCTCACGTACGGCATTCTCAAGGAACTGGGCGAGGACGTCTCGCCGGTCTATGTGAACGAGAGCGGGCGCCACTGGCACACGGCACTCCTATCCTACCGCTATCACGCGGCGCACGAGCCGCGAACGCGCCGCATCTGGACCACCGTGGACCGCCTCTACGTCGGCGCGAATCGGTTGCTTCCCTGCGTGCGTCCCGACTTCCAGCGCGCCGAAGCCGACGTCTATCCCACGCAGCTGTTCACATTCAACAGCTATCAGATCGGCGTCGCTGGCCTTGGGATGCACGAGGGGCTTGGCACGCTCCTGATGGGGAACGAGTTCGACGAGGGGCCGTGGCCTCAGGAGAAGGGCGTCACGTACTGGTGGGGCATCTATGACCAGTCGCAGGAGTTCGACCTCGTCCTCAACGAGTACTACGCGAAGAAGGGCTGGGGCGTGCAGCAGACGAGCCTCCTCCGCTCGCTCTCTTCGCTGGTCATCGAGGACTTGCTCGCATCTCGCTATCCTGAGCTGCTGGCGACGCAGACGAGCTGCCACGCCACGCACATGGAGCATGGCGAACCCGCGCCATGCGGCAGGTGCTCCAAGTGCCTTGGCGTCATGCTGTACCTTGTGGCGTGCGGTCATGACGCTGCGCCTCTTCGATATCACAAGGAGGACATGGACGACATTGGCGCGCGACTGGCTGCGCAGCCAGTGAAGATCGAGCAGGTCGAGACGGAACACACGATGTTGCTCGCGCAGCAGCGGGGCTGGCGCTTCGAGGGATGCGCGAACGGCTACGTGCCCCGCGAGCATCCTGAGGTACAGGCCATCCGCTTCCACCCCGAGACGAGCCGCCGCGACGCGATGCCCGCACGGTTGGCGCGACGCGTTTACGACATCCTGGCGACACGCACGAACGGTTGCCTCGAAAAGCGGGGCGGCACGTGGCGACCGACGAAGGCGTGAGTCCGATCAGAGTTCCTTCGCGTAGAGGAACGCATCGTTGTTCTCGTACTGCGTGTAGTAGTTCTCAAGCCGCTGAAGCCGCTCGTAGCCGCAGGCTTCGTACAGCGCGATGGCGGCGGCATTCTCGACATTGACTTCGAGGACGACGCGCTGCATGCCCAGCGCGCTGAGGCGCTTCTCGCACTCCTCCATCAATCGGCGCCCGAGGCCTTGCCCGCGCGCTTTGGGGTGCACGTTCACGGTGAACACATGGCCCACGCGCCAAGCGCTGTGGTAGAACGCGCCCACGAAGCCGATGATGCCCTTGTCGTCCCACGCGACGTTGACCGCGCGTGCCGTGGCCAGCGCGTACCGGTACTCCGCGCGCGAGTACGCTTGGCACGGGGGGTAGCACGCATTCTCCAGCGCGAGGAGCGGTTCGATATCTTTGATCGAAGCGGTCCGGAAGCTCATAACCATCCGCCGATGGTCGGAGCGTCCAAGAACGCGCTGTCGTAGAAGCGCGCCGTCTCCTCCGCGAGGTCGTTATCAGCGACACCCATCGCGCGAAGGACGCGGGCGCGCGCCACGATGTCCACTGACACTTCCGCCACGCGCCACCAGATCGCTTCCTCGACCGTGGACTCGTAGTCGCCGTCGTCCACGATCGCGTAGGCGCTACCGAGGAACGAGCGGCGAGCGATGAGGCTGTGCAGGTAGGGCACGAGCGCGTGGGCGACGCCGTCGGGCAAGTCCTCCCACTTGTCGAGTCCCGCCACGTGACCGCGTGGGAGGAACGCCCCCCTCTCGTCCATCTCAAGCACGGCGAGGCCCGCGCCATGGCGCTCGAACGTGAGCCACTTGAGGTCGCTCGCCAAGTAGAACGGGCGTTTCGTCACGTCATCCGCGGCGAAGGGGAGCATCGCGTCCGCGAGCATCTCTTCGCGCCCCAGTGGCTCGCCGGCGCGTTGCGTGAGGGCTTCGATACGGTCTCCCCTGAACACTTCGGCAACGAGCGTTTGCGCTTCCGCGATCGCGCCGCCTGCATCGGTCCAGGCGCCAGCGCGACGCGCGCGACGCTCGAACTCGCCGTAGGCTTCGCGCGCTTGCTTCTCGTGCGCGCCCAACTCGCCTTGCCTCACGACCTTGAGCACGCTCGCGTCGAACGCCAGGCTAAGGCTGGCTTGTCCGCGTCGCTCCACCCCGCGGCAGGTGTAGTTCACGCAGACCTCGCTTTGGTCGCCGAAGTACACGTGGAACGGGAAGTAGCGGCAGTGCGCGGGCCGAAGGTCGTACGCGGTG
>JBAZZN010000208.1:0-5382 GCA_041658815.1 Thermoplasmatota archaeon | reverse complement strand
GGGGCACGAGTGGCGTGCTTCCCGTGCACGTTGCGGCCCGCCGGGGTCGCTCGCTCGTCGGTGACCTCGTGAGACGCTGCGCGCAGGAGGCGGTAATGGTCGTCGACGAAACCACGGTCGCCCGAGTAGATGCCAAAGTCGCGTCCTGTGCGCAGGTCGTTCGTGTCGGGGACGGGATTTACGCAGAGAACGCCGGTCTCGTCTTGCACGATGGACATCATGCGCCGCTCGATCTCGTACCAACGGACACTCACTCGTGGGCTGGCGCGGATGCGTGCCATCCCTGCGTTCGCCGCGGCCGCGCGTGGCAAGATGAGTTCGAATTGAGGTTTCTTGGGCCCGGCATCCTCACCCAAGTGGGGGAGCACATGACGAAGGACGCGCTCGAACCCTTTCGCGCTTCCCGCAAGCACAACGCGGTCCGTTGCAGCGTTAAGCATCTCGTCGATCTCGCGCGCGATGGCGCTTCGACCCACGATGATCCGCACATCGCCTGTGCCCGGCTCGCCGATCCGATCGAGTGGCAGCGGCTCGAACGCATCAGCGACGGTCGCGATCTCCTGCGACAGTTCGCCCAACTGTCGCTGCAATTCGTTTTCTCTACCCTCGAGAAAACCGCGTAGCGGTCGCGCTCGGTAGCTTCGGGCGCTACCTTGCAGGAGCACCTCAGCCAATCCGCGGTTTTGGAGGTCCTGCAGGACCTTGTAAAGATGGCTTCGTGGAACATTCGCTATCTTCGAGAGCGTTCCCGCTGTGATGGAAGGATGCTTCAGGAGCGTGAGGTAGGTGCGCGCTTCCGACTCGTGGAGACCATGAGCCAAAAGAAGGCCGAGGCCGTCACTTGCAAGCCTTCGTATTCCGGTAAATTGCCTCGCGGCAGCATCAATCATGCGATATCATGCACCAGAACATATGATAACCTCGCTGTTGCAGGCTGTTCCCGCACGTGGGTAAATACTGTTGGCTGCCCCGACCCATGTTTTCACGCGACTTCACACCGCCTACCCCCAATGTGAACCAGGAACCACCCAAGCATCGCGCGTCGTCTGGCCACCGACGAACAAGATACACAGGATGACTGCACCGCTACCATGATGCCCAGTGAGTGCATACGGTAGTGTCATGCGTTTCTTGATCATCATGCACGACGCCGACCGCGCGGAGAACATCGCGCGCGCGGTTACGCAACGATCGCTCCAATCCACGCGTGACGTCCGAGTGTTCCGAACGCGCGCGACGGCGATGGCGTGGGCGAGGGAGGTCCATGATCGAGGGCTGGTCGTGATCACGGAATTGCACCTTGAGGTTCCCAATGCGGGTCTGGAGCTTCTTCACCAGATCCGCGGAGCTTGCCCCGGCGCGCGGCTGCACCTGATCGTCCCGCAGGATCGTTTCCTCAACGGAGTCGAGATCGCCAACCGCATAGACGAGAGGCTCGAACCCGGCGACGTAGCTGATGTCATCGTTCCCTCTGCGTCCCGCATTTCGACAGTTGAGGAGCGAGGCTCCTTTCCTCAGGAAGCGTGAAGATTCTGGTCGAGCGGATCGCCGAGCTTAAGGAAGCCAACCGCGTCCTGCGCTTAGCCAATGAAACGCTGGACGCGTTCACCTACGTCATCAGCCACGACCTCAAGGCGCCGATCCGTGCCGTCGATATCATCCTCACGAGGATCCGGGAGGACCACGCCGATGGCCTGTCCAACGATGCGCGAGCGCTCATCGACGATGCGAGAGCCGCGAACCAGCGCCTTTCCACGCTCGTCCTGGGCCTTCTCTCGTTTAGTCGCGCTTCGCGCGCTGGCATCACGGACGCGCAAGCCGTCGCGCTCGACGACGCGCTTCACATGGATGACTGCACCACGCGCTTTCGCGACATCCTCATCGAGCGCGGCGGCATCCTCGAATACCCTGGCCATGACGTCCTCGTGCACGTTCATGTCCCGGGCCTCTGCCAGATCCTTGGCAACCTCATCCAGAACGCCTTCCAGCACAACCCGAAGGCGCACCCGATCGTCCGCGTCAAGGCGAAAGTTGCCCAAGACGGCGCCATGATAGAGGTGAGTGTGGAGGACAACGGGCCCGGCTTCCCCAATGATGTCATCGCCGGCATCGACCGAATGAGCACGACGAGTCGAGGCTTCGGCCTCCAGATCGCCAAACGCATCGTCGAGCTCACTGGCGGAAAGCTTTGGCTTGGTGAGAGTCCGGAGCGCGGCGGGGCCGTCCTGTTCACGCTCCCCGCACACGCCCCTTCAGCGAACGCCGCCAGCGACATTTTGGTTTGATCCACGAGCGCGACCGATCACAGCCTCGCTTTCCTGGACGAACACGCGCGCTGCGGGCTGGCGCAGCCGGTGCTTCCTGTTCGTCGGCCAAAAGGGCGACGCACGTGACCGCCGCACTGTCGGAACGTCCCAACGGAGCGTGGAGTGTGTCGTCGGCCGGAAAACGCGCGTCGAAGTACGCGCGGCGCGCACGACGACCCCATGGACGACGACGGGCACCTCATAGTGATCGAGGCGCTCCTCTTTGCCACGCTGTTACTTGGTGCGGCGACATACGTCACGCTCCTGAAGCCCGCAGCCGTGCTCGCGACGGACAACCGATTGGCGGCCTCGGCCGACGATGCGCTATTCGCCATCGTCGAGTCGATGAACGCTAGCGGAGAGTCACCTCTAGATGCGCTCGTTCGCCACGCGTCGATCTGCGCGCTGGCGATCAACGTTGAGAATTGCTTGACCCATCGACCACCGACGGTGGATGCGCGTCTTCGTGCCTACCTCGCGCCTGGCACATTTTACGATCTTTATCTCTCGAACGGCATCGACAAGCTTCCGCTTGGCCCCGCATCAAGCTGGAGCGGGCCTGCCGTTGGAGCCTCTATTGTCTACGCGCCCCAGGGTTACGATGGGATCGTTGTGCCTTGGCTCTCGTGCCACGCCACGGGATCGCCTTTTCGCGCCGACGCAGTCTTTGTGCGCGCCGGAAACCCGCGTACCAACGGGAACGTGATCATGACGCTTGGTGCGCAGTCGGTCGCTGCCTCGCAAACGGGAAGCTCGTGGGTCGGCGAGTTCGCGGCGCCCACCGATCCAGGCACAATTCGCGCGCGTTGGAACTCGTCCGCAGGCGAGGCGATGGCGGAAGCGCCTGTTTCCACTTGCGATTTGAGTACGCTCACGCTTCAGAATGCGCTTGCATCCGTGACCCTCGAAATCCGCGGGGCCCAGACGGCGAATCCTTTCCCCGGAGGCGATGTCGTGCTGTCTCGCAACATTTCGGCTCTCGCGGCGGTGGAAGGAGTCAGCGTTCTTGGCTCACGCGTGGACATCTATTCTCCTCTTCCCAACAATGGCCCTCTCCTTACGCTCACCGGTGACGCGTCCAACGTGAGCCAGATAACCTGGTCCATCCCTGCGAACGCGCTTTACGGGTGTTACCCGACGGTGCTTCGCGTGTCGCTGCATCTCGCACTCACGACACCGATCGACGTCGAGGCGAGCCGGGCGAGCGTGTTCTGCGTCGCGCTTGCAAGCGGCCACGTGCCCTTCGAGCCGCTTTACCGCGTGCATCTGCGCGTGTGGATGCCGGAGATGGGCGAATGAAACGAATTCGCGATGAGGCGAGCACATCGACGTTCGGCATCCTCGGCGCGCTCGTCGTCCTCGTGATGACGTTCTCTTTCGCCGCCTCTCTACCTTCATCCCACTCCACCACTCGCCTGGAGGATCGAAGCCTCGAGCACGATGCGCGCCTCACGCTTCAAGAACTCACGAAGGCATCCTCCTACGCGGGCAGCGCCTCATGGCTTGCGAACCCCGACTCGTTGTCGAGTTTCGGGCTCGCCCGCGCGGACGAACCCGGGCGGCTCGACGCCAGATCTCTGGACCTTCTGGCGCGCGGAAGCCTCGCATCGGCGCCCAACGGCGCGCCCGACTACGCCGACGTGAAGACCGCGCTCGGCGCGCCAATCGATTTTCACCTTCGCGTAAGATCTGTCGTTCCGCAGACCTCGGCCAGCGACTGGGAGCCGCTCCCCGGGCGCGTCGCGTACTTCGGACACTACTTCGGGGCTCGCGCGCCCGCCACCGCCACCACGACCCCCACGAGTTCGCCCTCCGAGCTCAACGTCACAGTGAACGTCACGAATCAGGCCGCGTTCTCCGCCGTGTTCACGATGAACGTCGCACTGGGCGACGCAGCGACGGGAAAGGTGCTCGTCTCGCACGACCGACACACGACTCTCCTCTCGCCCGGGGAAACACAATCGGTGTGGGTGCGCATCCCCGCGCTTTCGTCATGGTCGCCAAAGGCGAACGCGATACGAGTAGCAATCACGGACCCGTACGGCAACCCCGCGACGGATTTGGCGGGCGCTGCGATCCCTTCACCGTGGATGAGCGTCAGCTTGCCCACCACCTCGCCCGCGGCGCAGGCGTTCGTCCTCCAAGCCGCGAACCCTTACTACGTGGCTGGCAAGGACGTGAAGTTCGACGTCGATGCCCACGACGGCTCCGGAAAGCACGCGCAAGCAAGCACGCGCTTCGTGCTCGTTGGACCAAACGGCCACGAGTGGACGAACGAGACGGTGGACCTTCCTCGGGAGGGGCAGAGCACCACCTGGTCGTGCGCGAACTGCACCATCGTGGGCAACTATACTGCCAAGCTCCTCGACAGCGCGGCCCGCACGTTGGCGCTCGATCGTGTGCACGTGAGCGCCGACACGATGTTCAAGGAGAAGACGACGCTCGACGCCGTCGCGTCGATCGAGATCGGCATGATCGATGCCCTCGTAGACACGTTTGACCCGACCCGCTTCTCGGCGTCGACGAGCAGCGGAGACGTCTTCGGCGACGACGTGAACGGGCCCACAGAACTGCCAAGCGTCATCTCGCGCTACGACGTCATCATCATCGGGAGCGAAGCATCGCACCACGCGCTCTCGCCCGCGGACGTGAAGCACGCCATCACGGCCTGGGTGGACGCAGGCGGCACGCTCATCGTCCTGGGCACGAGCCAAGATCCCTCGCGATGGCTCCAGTCCGAGTACGGACTCGCGCTGGGCCAGGCCACCGGAACTCCCAACGCGCCGGACCCTGTGCACGCGCTCTTGACCGAGCCGGAGGCGCTTGCGCACGCGGGCTACCTGTTCCGATCGCGCGCCTGGCAACTTCCCGTCGGCGATTCATTCGAGCACGTGCTCACGCTTGGCGCGACAAGCGACGGCGGCTCGCGCGACACACTCGCTATCAGCCGACCTGGGGCCTTCGGGAACGGCACGATCGTCTTGACGAGTTACTTGCCCGGTTCGCTCGCGAGCCCCATCGACGCCGACGAGGCGACACGGTTACTGCACAACCTCCTTGTGCACTCGAACGGTCG
>JBAZZN010000207.1:0-5385 GCA_041658815.1 Thermoplasmatota archaeon | reverse complement strand
CGCCTTCAGGAGCTTGTCCGCGACCGCGGGGAGTGACGTCGCCCAGATCTCGTCCAGGAGCGTCTCGTAGCGGAGGTTCTCACGCGTCGCGTGGTCGGGCGACTCGACGATGACGCCACCCAAGCCGTCGAACGTACCGACCACGTTGAGGCCGAGGCTTCTCGCGGTGCTCTCGTCCTGCTTCGCGACAAAGACGCGCCCGTCCTGCACATGCGCCTTGGCGACGAGCGTCTTGATGTGCTCCTCGCGCGCCTTGGGCGGAAGCGCCGCAAGGCGCTGCTCGATGGCAGAGCGGACGTTCGTCATCAACTCGCGTTCGACCGTGAGGCGTAGGCGCCGGGCTTCGAGGTCCGCGTTGGCCGCCTCGCGGCGGATGAGCGCTTCGGCAGTGACGGTCGCTTGGGCGGCGCGCTTGCTGCGGACGTCGTCCGCTTGACGGCGCGCGTCGGCGAGGATGACCTCGGCCGCCGCGCGGGCTTGCGCGAGCGTAGCCTCGGCCTGGGCCTTGCCTTCCGACCGGATGTTGCTGACGACCTTGTCGAGTCCCATGGTGCTTCGCCTCGTCGATGCTGATCTTGCTCAGGCGATCTTGCCGATGAGCAAGAAAGCGATCAAGAGACCGAAGATGACGATGGTCTCAGGGATGGCTACGTAGATGAGCGACTTGCCCAGGAATCCCTCGTTCTCTGCCGTAGCGCCGACGGCGGCCGCGCCGATCTGTGACTGGGCGATGCCAGTGCCGAGGCCGGCCAGACCGACCGCGAGGCCAGCGCCGATGGCGATCCAGCCGTTTGCGGTGAACTCATTGTCAGGGGCGGCCGCTTGCGCGAGCGCTGTGGGCACGACGAGGACGAGCGCGAGGAGTCCAAGACCGATGGCGAGCTTCGAATTCATTTTGTATCACTCCATGATGCGAGTCTCAAGGGATTGAAGGTGAGGGGGGAAGGGTCGCTTTGGGTTCGCGGCCGAAGGGCTTGTAGCGCTTGCCGCCGCCCTTGTAGAACTTCGTGTACATCTCCACGAAGTTGAGACGCAGGGCTTGGATACCGCCAGAGAGGATCCCCAGCACGAGCAGCGCGACTTGCGCGATCACGAACCCGACGAGGCCCAGCACGAGCACGACGGATCCGCCCGTGAGGGCGGCGATGAGCGTCAGGTTGTTGAACGCGACCGCCATCGCGCCTTTTGCGATGGCGACTGCGCCAAGACGCAAGTACGACAAGATGTTCGAGAACATCGTCGGGATCTCGAGGACGCCAGGCGCCCCCTCGGCCCAGCCAAGGAGGACTGCGCCCAGAAGGAAGCCGCCCCCTGCGAAGCAGTAGGCGGTGGTGGCCGAGAGGCCAGTGACGTTCGTCCAGAACTCGGCGTTCAACAGCGCGATGGCCGCAGGATAGAACGCGAGGAGGAGCATGAGGTAGCTGAACTTGGCGACGACGTGCTTCGCGCCGTGCCCCCACTCGTTCCTGATGCCAAGCAGGAGACCCAACCCAAGGTGCACGAACGCAGCGGCAAGCGAGAGAAGGAGCATCGTGGGAATGTCCGTGACCTTCCCGATGAGTGGCTCTGAGACCCAAGCGTTGCCGCCCAGGAGGCAGCCCCACGTCGTCTCGCCTAGCTTCTCGTACACTTCCGGAGTGCAAGCGAGCGCAAGGTGATCGGCCGTCAACTCCTCTTCCATGTGGTGCGTGAAGCCGAACGGGATGCCGAGGGCGTCATGGAACACGAGGCCACCGAACGCCGCAGCGATGAGGCCAGCGAGGACGAAGGCCGTCCCGAGCTGCTTCATGCCATCGACCTTGGGCAACTTCTTGATCAAGAGCCACCCGATGATTGCGATGAGGATGCCAAGGCCCAGGTCGCCGACCATGAAGCCGAAGAAGAGGGGGAAGAAGAACGCGAAGATCGACGTCGGATCGACCTCGTTGTAGCGGGGCGTCGCAAAGAGCTCCGTGAACCACTCGAAGCTGCGCGTCGCCGCCGGGTTCGAGTACTTCGTGGGCGGTTGCGCGTGCATGTTGACGTGGTGGTCCTCTTTGGCGGCCGCGTCGAACGCGGCGTCCGCCTGCGCCCCGTGTGCCGGGTTGTTGTGGGCGTGGCTCTCGCCCGACTCCACCATCTTGACGTACACGTTGCCCCCAGTCGCCTTGTGGAGCTGGAGCTCGAGCGTCGGCACCTGCAATCTGGGAACCCATGCGTCCACGACGAATGCGTTCTCGGTGGACGCGAAGGAGAGTGGCGCCTCGGCCTTCTCCACGATGATGCTGAGGTGCTCTTCTGCGGCAAGGAGGAGGTCCTTCTGCTCGGACGCGAGGCGCTCGAGTTGGGTCTTGGCCTGCGCGGCGCGGTTCTCCAACGCGGTGCGCTCGGACTCGATCTCTCGGAGGCGCTCCTCTGGCGTGCCGGTCCCTGCGGGGACCTCGACCTCCTGGAAGCCGTGCTTGTACAACGCCTCGCTCGCGGCACGCGCCTGCTCCCGGGGAACGAATAGTGCGAACACGCCCCCACCCACGGGACCCTTGACGAGAAGGGCATCGGGAGCCGCGGCCAGTGCGTCAGCCTCGAAGCCTGGGTCAGCCCGCCCCACGTACGCCGTTAGCGAATCGTAGCCGCGATAGTCATCGAGCTTGAGGGGAAGTGCCGCAAGTGGCGCGAGCTTGGAGGCAAGGTCGCGCTGCTCGGAGAGCGTGCCGATGAGCGACTCACGCGTCTCGTGCGCCGCGTTCACGTCGCGCTCGATGGCGTCGAGCTGGGATGCAAGCTTGCGCTCGATGTCTGACACTGAGAGCGCTGTGCCGGGCTCGGCGCCCTCGATGCCAACGTGGCGCAGGATGGCGCGCACGCGGACGAGCCGCTCGGACGCGGGGGCCCCGGAAGGCAACGGGTGGCCCAGTTTGAACTCAGAGAACTCTCCTTGGCTCTCCTGATGATCTATGAAATGCGCCACGCGGAGCTTGTGCAGCGTCTCGATGACGACGCCCTGCTGGCCCTTCGAGGCCACGATGAGCGTCCTCTGCATCGGCTCGGGCGTCAGCAGGAGACTCACTTCCCCGACGCGTGCTTCTCGAAGTTCTGGAGAAGAAGATCGATGGCGGCCTTGAACTCGGGCGCCTTGGCGCGGGCGCGCACTGCGGTCGCCACCCGCTCGCCCTCGGCGAGGCGAGTCTTGCGGGCCGCCTCGGCCTTCTTGTGCGCCGCATCGACCGATGCCGCGTACGCTGCCTCGGACTCCTTCTGGGCCGCCTCGATGAGCTGGGCCGCCTGGCGCTCGGCGTCCCTAAGGGACTGCTGAGCTTTCCGCTGAGCGTCCGTCTTGAGGTCGCGGACCTCGGCCTCGGCCTTCTTGACCTCGCGTAGCGTTTCAGCGTACTGCATGGTCGGTTCGCGCCGACAAAGCAGAGGGGGTATTAGAGCCTTACCTGCGCCGTGGCTCGTGCTGCGCGAACGCCCAGCAAACAGCAGGAATCACTCGGGGAACTGGGCCGCACGTGCGTGAACGTGTGATCGATCCGCCACTTCGTGTTGGTCTCACCCCTGTTCATTTGGCCCGCGAAATGGTGATAAGCCCCGCACGGTTTGGCGAGTACGATGTCCCTCTCCCCGCAAGAGCAGAAAGTGTACGACGCCCTCAAGTCCTCCGGGGCGACCACGCCCGAGAAGGCCAAGAAGGTGGACGACATCGCGAAGCTCGTCTCGCCCATGGGCAAGGGCCAAGTCAGCAGCGCCGTCGCGTCCCTCAAGTCCAAGGGCCACCTTGACCTGGGCGGCGCGAACCGCGCGAACGCGTACTACGTGAAGAAGTGATCACGCGAGCGACGCGACCAATTCGCATGTCACGCGAGCATGGCCGGCTCGGGCCCCGCACGCACGCCGAGGCGCATGACGCGTAGAAGCAAGTCATACTCGTGGCTGACGTCATCCCCCAAGCGATGCGTTTCTTTCGCTTCAAGCTCGTCAGTGGGAACGCAGTAATACGAAACTAGCCGCGTGATGCCCCCACGGAGCACCGAAGGCACCTCCAGCGCGACGAGGACCGCTCTCTTGGATGTCGGCGTCGTACGAACGGAGTGCCGCAAGCCGATCACGTCCACGGCCATTGCGAGGCACTCGCCAAGCCCAAGTTGAGTCTCGGCCCGCGCCAGCAGCGCACGGCGCCCGGACTCGCTCTGGATCACGATCGTCGCAATGGTCTTCACGCATGGCATGTGGTCTCATCGTGGTTCAGCCGTCACGCCCATACCGTTGGGGGTAGCCGCTCGCGCGCTTGCTGTGACGACCAGCCGTTGCGACCTCCTCAGGCAGCACACTTAAGCATGAACACGCGACGATTCGGTTCTGATGGCACAAGCCCACGAACGGGGACCAATGTTGGTGCCAGCCGCGGAGCGAGCGAGGGCCATCGACGACCTCCAGCGGGCGATGCGGTGCATCACCGCGTGAAGAACAACCTCCAGATCATCGCTTCGCTCCTCAGCCTCCGGGCGGCCAACGTCCAGGACCCCGCAGCGCGAGCGGCGTTCGTGGAGAGCCGCCATCGGGTCAAGGCGATGGGACTCGTCCATGAGGCGCTTTAGTCGACGAATCTTGCCCGGCTCGATCTCGAGAAGAACACGCAGACCATTGGCATGCAGATCGTCACGTCATTGGCGGGGCAGCTCGATGGAGCCGTCACGATCGACCGCGCGCATGGCACGAGCATCCGACCGCCAGCGAAGCGAGGATCTCGTGCGCCGGATCCGCGAACTCGTATGAAGATCACCGCGGCGCGACGCCCAGACCCGGTAGATCGCTCGTCGATATCCATCCACTCCTTGGCTCGCAGCGCATGAACGGGTCATCCGCCAGGAGCGCGTTCCCATCGAGGTCCGCGTGATCTAGCAGCCCCACGAGCTGCGCAGCGCCCGCGATGCCGACGCTCGTCTCGACGTTGCAGCCCAACTGCGTCGCGAAGCCCAGCTCGCGCGCGCGGCGCAGCGCCCACAGCGCGGGGCGCAGGCCGCCAGCCTTCTGCAGCTTCACGTTCACGCCACCCCGGAAGCCGGCCTCGTGCAGCCGCTCGATATCATGGGCGTCGTGGACGCTCTCGTCCGCATAGACGGGGATGGCACTACGCCGAGCGAACTCGGCGAGCGCCGCGTCGTCACCGGGCGGCAGCGGCTGCTCGACGAACTCTATACCCGTGTTACGCAGGTATGTGGTCAGCGGGGCGTCCGCGAGCGTCCATCCCGTGTTCGCGTCGGCGCGCAGCCTTGCGTCGGGGCAGGCGGCACCCACGGCTGCGACGCGGCTGACGTCGCCTCCCGCGTCGCCCAACTTGAGCTTGAGGTACCGGTAGCCGCTCTTTTGATAGCCGACAGCTTCCTGTGCCATCACCGCGGGCTCGTC
>JBAZZN010000206.1:0-5392 GCA_041658815.1 Thermoplasmatota archaeon | reverse complement strand
CGATGGCGTCGTGGAGGGCCTTCTCGTCGATGATGCCGCCGCGCGCGACGTTCAGCACGAACGCAGTGGGCTTGAAGTGCGACAGCAGTTCGGCGTTCACCATGTGCTTGGTCTCGGGCGTGAGGGGCGTGTGCACGCTCACGAAGTCGGCCCGCGCGACGCACTCGGCCTGCGTGTTGACCTTCGTGACGCCCATCTCCTTGGCTTTCGCCGCGTCCACGTACGGGTCGTACACGACGACGTCCATGCCGAAGGCCATCGCAAGCTCGGCGACGCGAGCCCCGATGCGCCCCACGCCAAGGAGCCCAAGCGTGCGGCCCGCGAGCTCGATGCCCATGAGGCTCTTCTTCTCCCACTGGCCCGCGCGCGTCGTGGCGTCGGCGCGGGGGATCTGGCGGCAAAGCGCCAGCATGTGGGCGAGCGTCAGCTCGGCCACCGCGTTCGTGGCGGCCAGCGGCGCGTTCACGACGACGATGCCGCGCTCCTTGGCCGCTGGCACGTCGATGTTGTCGACGCCCACGCCCGCGCGTCCAACGACCTTGAGCTTGACTGCGACGCCAAGGACGGCCTTCGTGACCTTCGTCTCACTGCGCACGAGGAGCGCGTCATACGCAGGGATGACCTTGAGCAACTCTTCGGGCGTGAGCTTGCGCTCATCGACCTCATGGCCCGCCTTTCGGAGGGCTTCGACGGCGGACTTGTCAAGCGGGTCGGTCACGAGGACCTTGGCCATGGTCGGCGGCATGGTGCAATGGAGGGCAAAAGCATTGTCCCCCCGGGTACCGCGGCGCACTTTAGGGACGCGTCGTCAGCGAGGCCGCAGCCGAGCGGATGACGGGGGTCCGGGGGCAGTAAGCCCCCGGCGGGTCCAGGGCGGAGCCCTGGCAGGGGTTTGGGGACGGAGTCCCCGACGTGGACGACTGACACGGACTGGGAAACCCTGCTTCTGGGCGGACGATACCGTAAAGCAGAAAGCTAGCCAAATGATATCGCGAGTGTTCAGGTCGGGCTCACTTGGCAGACTGTCCCTACTGTTTGAGCAAGGACGTGCGGAAAGACGGGTTTTACAGGTATAATGGCTGCGTTCTCCAGTCGTTCGAATGTCGCGCATGTTGGCGCAAGTTCAACGAGAAGACGCGTGGCCCGTTTCATGGTCTTCACTACAGGTCCGAGATCGTCGTCTTGGCCGTCATGTTGCAAGTGCAGCTCTCGTTGAGCGCGGCGAGCGCGCGGTGTGTTCTCGTGCACGTGCATAACGTTCGTCCGGATTTGCGGACGTTGACGCGTTGGGTCGCGAGGTTGAGTCCGTTTCTCGTGGATTTCGAGAACCGGCTGAAGCCTCAGTTTTCGGATGTGTGGATGATCGACGAAGTCTTCTTGAACCGGCACGCGCACAAGAGCAAGCGCAAGCCCAGTCCCAAGTTCCTGTACAACGTGCTCGACTCGAACCGGCAAGTCGTCGCATGCCTCGTCACCGACAAGCGCGACTCCGATTCGGTCATTCGCGTCCTCGACTTGGCAGTGAAACGCTCGGGGAAAGTGCCCAAGATCATCAGCCGGGACGGTTGCAACATTTACGATACGGCCAAGCGCAAGATGTGGATGAGACTCAAGGGTTGTCGTTGGGTCGAGTCGCACTTCAAAGCCGTCGCGATCCCCATCACGGAGCACGTTCGCGTCAACACACGGCGGCGGGGTCCCGTCACGCGGATCAAGCGGAAGCTCGTGAAGGTCAGCCAGAATTACGTCGAGCGGTACAACGTGACGCCACGAGCAAAAGAGAACTGCATGCGCGGCGTGAAGACCGCCGCGAGTGGCACGCTCACGTTCCAAGCCGGAGGCGTCGCGTACAATTTGTTCAAGCCCCACGAGGCCCACGCCGGGCGCCCGCCCGGCGTTGGCGTTGGTTGGGCTCCGGCGTTGGAGTGGCGGATGCTGGCCGCCTTGCTTTGAGGGGCAACGGTGCAGGTTCAGGCTAGCGATCAACTCGCGTGCGACCTGTCAATCCCTAGCGGGCGCCGCGGTACCTCCCCCCGTACACCCGCTCCACCTGGTCCGCGACACGGGCAAGCGTGAAGCGTTCCAGCACGCGCGCACGCGCGGCCTTCCCCATGCTCGCGGCGAGCTCCTCGTCGCTCGTGACGCGCGCGATCTGCTTGCCAAGGTCCTCGGGGTCCAGCGGCTCCGCGAGCAGGCCCGTCACGTCAGGTTCGATGACCTCCGTCACGCCAGGCATGTCGCTCACGATGACTGGGCGACCACTCGCCATGCACTCAAGCGCGGCGATGCCGAAGGCTTCGAGGCGTGAAGTACTGGGAAGGACGCCGACCGTGGCGCAGCGATAGTACGCAGGCAGTTCGCCGGGCTCGACTCGCCCCGCGAACACGATGCGGCCCGGCGCGACCTCGCGAGCGAGCGCTTCCAGCGCCTCGCGGCGCGGCCCATCCCCAACGATGAGGTGCGTGACGTCATCGCCAGTCCACCGCGCGGCGCGGATGAACTCCTCGACGCCCTTGTGGTGAGCAAGGCGGCCCACGAAGAGCGCGACGTGCGATCGCGGCGGTATCAAGTGGCGCTCGCGAACGAAGGACGATGGGCCCTCAGGCGTGAAGCGCGAGGCGTCCACCGCATTGGGGATGACGTGCACGTCGTCGCGCCGCCACAAGGCGCGGCTGGTCTGTGCATAAGTGCGTGTGGTCGCGATCAGGGCGTCGGCCGCGAGCACCGTGCGCTTGCCAAGCGTGCGGCGGTACAGCTCGACGATGCTTTGCCCGCCCAGGATCGGGATCTCGAGGTCGCAGTGGTACGTCAGCACGAAGGGCGTGCCCGTGCGGCGCGTCCAGCGGGAAGCGAAGTGGGATGTCAGCGGTGGTGGCGAGTGCGCGTGCACGACGTCCGGGCGCGCCACGTCGAGCGCGTGGCCGACGCTTGGCGTCACGGGCGTCGTGAAGAGGTTCACGCGCTGTTTGACTCGATTGATGGTGTAGCCGTCACGGCGCTCGGTCGTTGCGGTCCCGGGCAAGCGCGAAGTGACGACCGTCACCTCGTGCCCGCGGCGCGCAAGCTCGGCGCTGAGCGTCTCCACGTGCGACTCCACGCCGCCGACGTGCGGGTGAAGGTACGGGGCGACCTGCGCAATGCGCAACTGTTCCACTGCGCCGCGAGGGCCCCGGCGCTATTTGGTGATATAGGTCAGGGTAGGGCGCACCCCGCCAACAGGAACGCGGAGGAAACGACGACAAGAACACGCATGGTCATCGGAATGAATAATTATAACAGTTATCACCGTGCGTTTGGTGTCTTGGCCTTTGGTAACACCCCCCCGAATGGACCCGGCGCCGCCGCAGCGGCGCTGGCTAGCTCCTCGCCCACAACTGCTTTGACCCCCTTCGGAGGTCCCCGCTGGCATGGCGGGCGCACTCGCTCAGCTCCGGCAGTTCAGTCGAGCCTTCTGGGTCATCAACGGCATCGAGCTCTTGGAGCGCGGCGCCTACTACAGCACCTCGGCCGTCCTGACGCTATACATGACCACCGCGCTCCACCTCTCGGCGAGCGCCGCCGGCGGCATCCTTGCCCTCCTGCTGTTCTTGCTGTATGCCGTCCCGCTGGTCGCGGCCGCGCTCTCAGACAAGTTCGGCTACAGGGCCTCGCTCATCGTGGCCTTCGCTTTGCTCACGAGCGGCTACTTCGCGCTCCTAAGCTCGAATGGCGTGGCACTCGTCTTCCTCGCCGTCGCGCTCATCGGCTTTGGCGCTGGCATCTTCAAGCCCATCGCCGCCGCGCTCGTGGGCCAGACCACGACGGACGACCAGCGCAACTTCGCTTACATCCTGTACTACGGTGCCATCAACATCGGCGCGTTCGTCTTCCCGCTCACCGTCGGCATCATCGGCGGCACGCACCCTGGCGATATCGTGTTCCTCGCGCGCACGGCCTTCATCGCGGCCGTGGCGCTGGCGGGCATCAATATCACGCTGAGCCTCACGATCTTCCGGAACATCAAGCAGCCCCAGAGGGACGTCCAGGTCTTTGCGGCCCTCAAGAAGCTCGGCGGCATCTTCCGCGACCCCAAGTTCCTCGTCCTGCTCGTGATCTACACTGGGTTCTGGTTCATGTACGCCACGAGCCTCAGCTTCATCACGCAGTACATGAAGGACTATGTGGCGGCGCCCGCGTGGTTCAACGCGGCCATCCAGCAGTCGATCAATCCGCTCATCATCATCATGTGCGCGCCCCTCGTGGGCATCTTCACCAAGCGCATCCCGTCGCTTGCGCTCATGAGCATCGGCATCGGCCTCTACGTGATCGGCTTCATCGTCGTGGGCTCCACTGGCCTCTTCGCGCCGTTCCTCGTGGGCATCGCCATCTTCAGCTTCGGCGAGTTGTTGACGCACCCCAGCTTCCTCAGCTACGTCAGCAAGATCGCGCCTCCCGACCGCATGGCCGTTTACATGAGTTACGGATTCATTCCCATCGCCATCGGCCTGCCTCTTGGTAGCGGCATCGGTGGCGTGCTCTACGACACGTTCGGCGCCACGGGTCACCCCAAGATGTTCTGGGCGATCCTTGCGGCCGTCGGCCTCGTCAGCATCGCAGCGCTACTCATCTACAACCAAGTCATCGCCAGGAGCAGCACGCAGGCCGTCGCACCGCGCTTCGCGCCCGGTGGCACCAAGCGCGGCGGATCCATGGTGGGACTCGCACTCGCCGTCGTGGCGCTCCTGCTCGTTCCAGCCGTGATCGGCGCGGCCGCCTTCTCCAGCAAGTCCGACACGCTCACGAGCTCCAGCCTGCCCGCCCTGGGCACGACCGCGGCGCTTGGCGCCGTGAAGCTCACGGACGACACGCAGAAGCTCGCCTGCGGCAAGGAGTACACGAAGAAGGTCACGCTTCCCTCGAATGCGTCGGGGAACGCGACGTTCAGCGTCACGTTCACGACGCCAGGGCCCTCCAACGGCGCGTCGAGCACCACGCCGGACTCGTACGAACTGCACATCACGCCGCCATCGGGCGTCATGACCGGAAGCCAGCCGGCCACCAAGAGCCCCGTCACGACGAGCACCCCGGCGACGCCGGGCGACTACACCGTGACGGTGAAGCTCGCCAAGTGCGGCGGCGAGACGCTGATGGGGCCGCTGGGGATCCTTCCTGCTGGCCAAACCACGCGGTCTGAAGGCTCGTTCACGCTTGGCGGGAGCTATCAGACCGCGAAGTAGAGCAAGTCCTCGGCCAGCCGCGCCACCAAGCGCGGTCGCCACCCCAGTTCCCTTCGCGCCTTGCTGCTATCATACGTCATGGGGATCGTCAGCGCGTGCAGCAATTCGCGTGAGACCGGCGGAGTCTTGCCCACCAGGTTGTACGCGCGCTCCAGCAGGCTCGCGCCTCCCACGAG
>JBAZZN010000205.1:0-5424 GCA_041658815.1 Thermoplasmatota archaeon | reverse complement strand
ACTCGACGAGCGTCCTCGTCAGCGTGGACGGCCGAACACCGCGGTGGATCAACGCGACTCCTGGCGCGCAGCTCCAAAGCACCGCCGGTGGTCTTGCGTGGTCGTGGCCGTTCTCCACCATCGGGCTCATCACGGGCGAGCACTCCTTCCGCTTCGTGGCCGTGGGTCCAGGCGACCAAAGCGCGCCGCGCGACTTGCGCGTCCTCGTGCACACGGCTCGGGTCCTCTCCATCTTGGGGGAGGACGCACCGCACCTCACGCTCACGCCGCTCGTGTTCCAGCTTCACGGGGCCGGCGGGGACGACGTCGCGTGGTCGCTCGATGGCGAGCCAGCCGGTGGCTCGTCCAGCGTCACGGTCCAGCTCGCGACGCCTGGCGACCACATGCTGGAAGCAAGCGTCTCCTCGGGTGGCGTCGCGCGCTTGCCCCTCTACGCGCTCGACCGGCTGGCCATCGTCAGCCTCGTCGCCACCCCCGCACCCGCCAGCGCGCCTACGCTCTTCGATGCGCAAGCCTCTGACGCTGACGGCACCATCCTGCGCTATGCGTGGGATTTTGGCGATGGCGAGTCGGCCACGACGACGCAGGCCCACGCGGAGCACGCCTACGCGCGGCCTGGGCTGTACCACGCGAACGTCTCGGCCATCGACGACTTTGGTGAGGCGAGCGTTCCGGCAGAAGCGCTCGTGGCCGTGCCCAACCACGCGCCCATCCCAGACTTCGCGTGGGCGCCCCACGAGCCGTCCCTCTTCGACACCGTCCTCTTCGATGACACCAGCTCGGACCCCGATGGCCGAGTAGTACAGAGTGCGTGGGACTTCGGTGAGGTAGGGGGCGCGGCCGCGGGTCCACGAGCGCGCCACCAGTTCGCCACGCGTGGAGACCACGCGGTCGCCCTCATCGTGCAGGATGATAGCGGTGCGGTCAGCACGCTCGCGCAGGTCGTGCACGTGAGGAATCTTCCGCCCACGGTCGCTTTCCAAGTCGAGCCTGCCACCCCACAAACGGGGGAGACCATCCAGTTCATCGATGCCAGCCTCAAGACCGATGGGCGCATCGTCCAATGGGTCTGGGACTTTGGGGATGGCGTGACGGGCATCGAGCAGAACGTGAGCCACGCGTACCAGCGTCCAGGTCGCTACCCCGTCACTCTCACGGTGAAGGACGATTGGGGCGACCGCACCGCGAAGCACATTGGACTGCTCGTGGCGGACGCACATCCAGACGTGCGCGGCATCACGGCAGACCCCCCCGCACCACGCTCATTGGACGCCGTGCGCTTCCAGACGATAGCGTTCGACCGCGAGGGCCCCATCACGTCCATCCTGTGGGACTTTGGCGACAACTCCACGAGCAATGCGACCGCGCCCGTGCACCGCTATGCGCACAGCGGCGCGTACAACGTGACGGTCACAGCGAGCGATTCAGCTGGCCTCACGGGCTCGCTCAACATGACCATCTTCGTGAGCGACTCGCCCCCCACCGTGGCGTTTGGTGGCATCGACGGTGGCCACGCGGGCTTGCCCACGACGGTGCGCGCCAACGCGAGCGACGTGGACGGCCGCATCGTGTCCTACGTGTTCGACATGGACGGCGACGGCACGCCCGACTGCATGGTCGCCGTGCCGGCTTGCACGTTCACGTTCCCCCATGACGGTGTGTTCCAAGTGTGGATCAGCGTGACGGATGACGAGGGAGCGACCGCGACTGCGTTCCACCTCATCGACATCGTCCTGCCGCCCTCTGGCCTCGCGCCGCCTAGCCTCCGCGTGGACGCGCCCGCGGCAGGCACGGTGATGCGCGGGGATTTCCTGGTGCGCGGCACGGCCGAGGGCGTCACGCCGGTCCGCCTCGTGGAGATGCAGATGCGCAACGGCTCGTGGGCCTTCAGTTCGTCAAGCGGCGCGTGGGCAAGCGCCATCGGGACGAGCACATGGACGCTCCTCTTGGACACACGCGCTTTCCCCGACGGCGACCTCCAGTTCGTCGTGCGCGCGACGGACGAGTCAGGCAGCATGACGCAGGTCCAAGTGCCAGTCACCGTGGACAACGAACGCAGCGACGCACCCGCCATCGACCTGCGCGTGACGAGCCTCCAGCCACACACGACCCTCTCGAACGACACGAGCGTGCGCGGCGTCGCGTACTCGTCCGAGGGCGTCACGAGCGTCCGGTGGCGCGTGGATGAGGGCGCGTGGCGCCCCGCCCACGGCAATGGGCTTTCCTGGGCCATCCCGCTGACGCTTCGTGGCCTCGCACCAGGCGAGCACGACTTGGCCGTGGAGGCGTGGCACGGAGTGAGCGACCACGAGTCCACCTTGGTCCCGTTCCGCGTGGCTGGCGAAGCCCCCGTCCTCCTCATCGACGTCCCTCCCGGCCCCATCGCGTACGGCGTGCTCCACGCCGAAGGCCGCGCCACGCCAGGCGCTCGCGTCCTCTGGCGCATCGACGATCAGGTCTGGCGCGAGGCCTCTGGTAGCGCGTCGTGGCGCGTGAACGTCCCCAGTACCGCATGGGAGGATGGCGCGCACACGGTCACGATGAAAGCAGTGAACGATGAGTTAGACATCCAAAGCACGCCAATCGTTTTCCCGATCCGTGTCATGAACGTGGACCCGCATGATACGTCCAGCGTGCAAACGCACGTCACGCAGCCCAAGGAGACGCCACTCCCGGCAGCGCTCCTCCTCGTCGCCATCGTGCTCACCGCTTTCGGCGCACCCCGGCGAAGACTTTAGCCCGCCCCGCGGGCTTCGACCATGTGGAGCTGCATCCGGCAGTCGCGCGTTGGTTCCAACGCAGCTTCCCGGCTGGGCCCACGGAGGCCCAAGCGCGCGCCATCCCACTCATCGCGGATGGTCACAACATCCTCCTCAGCAGTCCCACGGGCACCGGCAAGACGCTCGCGGGCTTCCTCGCCATCCTGAGCGACCTCTTCGACAAGGCGGAAGACAACGCGCTCCCTGCGAGCGTGGACACCATCTACGTCTCGCCATTGAAGGCGCTCGCCAACGACGTCATGCACAACCTGGAAGCGCCTTTGCGCGGCATCGAAGCGGAGCTCGGCTGCAAGAGGGGCACCGTGCGCCACGCGCTTCGCACTGGCGAGACGCCGCAGCACGTTCGCGCGCGCATGGCCGCTGCCCCGCCCCACGTCCTCGTCACTACGCCAGAATCACTCGCGCTCTTACTGCTCTCGCCCCGCTGGCACGCGCCACTTCGCCAAGTCCGCCGCGTCATCGTGGACGAAGTGCACGCCATCGCGGAGACCAAGCGCGGCGCGCACCTCGCCCTCACGCTGGAGCGTCTCGACGCTCGCGCGGAGCAGCCGCTCCAGCGCATCGGCATGAGCGCCACCGTGAAGCCGCTCGATGAAGCCGCCTCGTTCCTCACTGGCGGCCGACCGTGCCGCATCGAGCACATAGATCACGGCAAGCAAGTCGCTCTGAAAGCGGGCCTATCGCACCCGGACCCCATGCACGCGAGTCAAGGCCGCATCGAGGAAGCGCTCTACGCGCGTCTCGACGAGACCATCACCCGTTCGAAAAGCACACTCGTGTTCACGAACAACCGCAAGGGCGCAGAAGAGATGGTGATGGGCCTTCGCGAGCGCTTTGGCCAAAAGTACGGGACCACGGAGGACAAGGAGGACCAGTCCACTTCGCTGGTCGCGCCGCACCACGGCAGCATGAGCAAAGAAAGCAGGGTGACGGTCGAGGATCGTTTGAAACGCGGCGAGCTCAAGTGCGTCGTGACCTCGACCTCGCTCGAACTGGGCGTGCACGTGGACGACGTGGACGAGGTCATCATGCTCGGGAGCCCCAAGTGCGTCTCGCGCGCGCTCCAGCGTGTAGGCCGCAGCGGCCACCAAGTCGGCGCTCGGGCGCATGGCGTGATGCTCGCGGCGGAGCCCGACGAGCTGGCCGAGTGCGCCGCCATCGCGGGCCGCGTCGCAACGCGCGACGTCGAGCCGCTGCGCATCCCCACTGGTGGCCTGGACGTGCTCGCGCAGCACCTCACCGCGCTCGCCGTGGACGGCACGCACACGGTCGAGGATGCGTTCGCCCTCACGCGCTGCGCATGGCCATACCGTGAGCTATCAAAAGATGACCTCGACGCGACGCTCCGCTACCTCCGTGACGACGCGCGCCTCATCCACTACGATGGCGCCCGCTTCGGCGCGCGTAGCGTCGCTGCGCGCATCACGCTGGCCCGAAGCGGCGGCTCCATCCCGCGCGCTGGGCTAGTCCGCGTGCTGCACGGCGCGCGCTTCGTTGGCGAGATCGAGGAGGCCTTCGCGGAAGCGCTCGACGAGGGCGACATCTTCCAGCTTGCGGGCGAGGCGTGGCGCTTCGTCGGGCCCGCCATCCTCTCCATCTACGTGGAGCCCGCGCGCGGCCTCACGCCGACCGTGCCCGAGTGGCGCTCTGAAGGCCTCGCGGCCAGCCGCTTCGTGCTGGATGACACCCGCAGTATGCTGCAAGGCGGCGCTGCGCCCACGGGCGCCTTCGAGGACGTCGCCGCCGAGGCCTACCTCGCGCAGTTCGTCGCCGCCCAAGCGCGGGTCGCGCCGTTGCCGCGTGAGGATGAGCTGATAGTGGAGCACGTTCGCACGGACCTCGGCGCGCGGGCGCTCGTCTTCCACGCGATGCTGGGCCGGCGAACCACGGAAGCGCTTGGCCGCGCGCTTGCTCCGCTCGTGGACCCGCTCTTGGGCCGCGTGCTCGCTGGCGAGACGGGCTTTGCGATCGTCGGTGGCCACACGCGTCCAAGCGCGAGCGCGATCCGCGCGCTCTTCGACACGCCACTCGAGCCCTTGCTGACGGAAGGGATCGAAGAGTCCGAAGCTTTCCGCCGCCGCTTCCGGCACGTCGCACAGCGAGCGCTCCTCCTGCGTGAGGCGGGTCGCGGCCGAGCACAGAAGCGCGCGGGCTGGTTCGTGAAGCGTTGGCTCGCGACTGACCCCGAGCATCCCTTGCTTCGCGAGGCCAGGCGCGAAGTACTGCAGGACGCGATGGACCTCGCCGGCGCTGAAGCGTTCCGAAGGACCATCGTGAGCGGAGCCGTCAAGATCCGTTATCTTCCGGCCCTGCCGCATGCCAGCCCCTACGCGGCGTGCCTCCTCGTCCCGCGCGGGGGCCCGCCGGGATCCCGAGCGGCGGCACTTCGTGACCACATGGAACGTTGGAAAGAACATGAGAGAGCGCCCCGCAGCGATGGGGAGGCTAGAAATAGGCCACGAGGCGCCTCGGTCATCGTTGGATCGTCCTCGACGTAAAGGTATCACCACCCCCTCGGCCCGGGTACCGCGGCGCACTTTAGGGACGCGTCGTCAGCGAGGCCGCAGCCGAGCGGATGACGGGGGTCCGGGGGCAGTAAGCCCCCGGCGGGTCCAGGGCGGAGCCCTGGCAGGGGTTTGGGGAC
>JBAZZN010000204.1:0-5427 GCA_041658815.1 Thermoplasmatota archaeon | reverse complement strand
TTGCCAGCGTGACACGCCGCAAGCAGTAGGCATCGCACGCCGCCGGGCGGATTCGTCACTTCCGCTGGTGAAGAACGAGTCTATAACCCCCCGGGGAAGCACCGGATGGGTTGGACCGCTCGTTGCCGCGAGCCCCAACAGGTGTTGCCATGAAGACCATCATCCCCATCGCCGTCGCTTCGCTCCTCCTCGTGGGCATGAGCGGCATGGCCATCGCGAACCCCCCTGATGACCCGGAGAGCGCGTTCGTTCTCGACCTCACGCCCGCCGGAGGGCACTCCTACCACATCCACTGCCCCCACAACGCTGCGCTCTCCAACTGCGGGATGCCCAGCCTCTGGGAGAACACGAACGGCTTCCACGGCCTCCAAACGAGGGCCCAACCCGTCTCCTTCGGCATGGCCCAGCCAGACAGCGAACTCCTCGGCTGAGCCGGCCTACAAGACGACATCCCTTTGGTCGCCGGGGCAACGCACACCAAGATCGCGGGACATGCCGGTCCCACGAGGTGCGACGCCCCGGCCGCCTCCCTTCTCCACCGGGCGAACGCCTTGCGCACGCGCGTGCTGGTGGGCGTGCGAGCGGGAACGAACCATCGTGCGATCGTTCGTTCGCACGCGCGTTCGTTCGCTCGTTCTTTTCGTTCGTTCGAACTTTCCAGACTTTTCTAACTTTCCAAGCCCGCAACGAGGGGGGCCCCGGCCATCGTCGCCCTCTCGTTCCGCTTCGTTTGCTTGATGAACGTGCGGCGGCTGGCGCATGAGAGGTCGTGCAGTTCCTCGTTCGTGGGGGGCATATGGTGGGGTTGACGCGCGGCCCCTTCTCCGCCTTACTTGACCGTCGGTGCGTCGATGTCGCTGAAGCGCAGCTTGCCCGTGACGAGGGCTTGCAGCGTTCCGAGCAAGCGCTCGCGCGGCAAGCGCTTCTGTTGACCGCCGTCGCGCTCGCGGATCGTGACGGTGCCGTCCTTCTTGGTGTCGTAATCCACCGTCACGCAGTAGGGCGTTCCGACCTCGTCTTGGCGCGCGTACCGGCGGCCGATGGCGCCGCCATCATCGTACATTGACGCGACGCCGTTCACGCGCAAGTCATGGTCGATCTCGAGCGCGACATCGTCCAGGCCATCCTTGGCCATGAGGGGGAAGACGCCGCACTTGACCGGTGCGACTTGCGGTGCAAGTCGCAGCGTGACCCACTCGGCTTCCGAGTAGCTCGATTCGAGGAGAGCGTAGAAGATGCGGTCGATGCCAAAGCTTGGCTCGACGACATGAGGCACGAACCACTCGCCCTCCACGCGTTCGGTGCGCTTCTCCACGCGATAGCAATCCTTGGTGATGCTGAGGGTCTGGCCATCGACGTCCACGTTCACGCTGTCGGGCGCTTGCGCCGGCGCTTCCATCGCCTTGAGCTGTTCCGAGATGGCGCCAGCCTTCTGCTTGTAGAGGGGGCCAAGCTTGGCGGGGTTGGGCACGAAGCGGTGCACTTCCTGCTCGCGCGCCTCGGGGAAGCGCCGCATCGCGCGCAGCTTCTGGCCGCTAACGCGCTCGTGCGCCTTGAGGTCGTAGTCCGTCCGGTCCGCGATGCCCACGATCTCGACCCAGCCGAAGCGGGGAGAGAAGAACTCCGCGTCCCACGTGTCCGTCGAGTAGTGCGCCTTCTCCTTCGTTCCGTGCTGGCGGAAGCGGAGCTTGTCATTGGGCAAGCCCGCCGTCTCAAGGAACTCCGCCGTGAGAGCGATGAAGTAACCAAGCGCGCCGTTCGCGATGATGCCCTTCTTGACTGCATCATCCATCTTCATGGGGCGCGGCTGGCTTTCGTCGCGTGATAGCAGGTTCAGCTCCTTGCTGGCGAGGCGCGGGTAGCGCGACCACGTCTTGTTCTCGGGGTCAAAGAAGACCTCGGCCTCCATCTGGTGGAACTCACGCAGGCGCAGGAGCGATTGACGCGGTGAGATCTCGTTGCGGTACGCTTTCCCGAGCTGGACCGCGCCGAATGGCATCTGGCCGCGGAAGAACCGCGAGAGCCACATGAAGTCCATGAACATGCCTTGCGCCGTCTCGGGGCGAAGGTACGCGACGCGGCCCTGCCCGGGGCCCACGTTCGTCTTGAACATGAGGTTGAAGGCGTGCACGTGCGTGTTGGCGGGGTCGAGGGGCTTGCTGCACGAGGGGCAGTTCATGACCTGCTCCGTCAATGTCTTCCCACCCTTCGTCACGCGGATCGTGAGGTTCGTCGCGTGCACGTCCACGTCGTTCTCGCGCCCCTGGAAGAGCACGCCCTTGTCGAACATGACGGCGTTGCCGTGGATGATATCGTGAAGGTTCGCTGGGTTGGGGTCGCGGTCTGCGCTCTCACGCACCGTCTCGACCTTCGCGAGGAGGTGGTCCACGAGCACGCCCGCTTGCGCCTTGCGGATGGCGTCGGCCGCGTTGTCCGCCATGCGCTTCCACTCGTTCATCACGAGGTGGTCGCCACGGTTCCCGGAGCCGCACTGCACGCACTCGATCACCGTGTCAGCGAACTTCTCCAAGTGACCACTCGCGCGGAACACCTGCTCGGGTGATATCGTGGGGCACTGGATCTCGGCCATGCCCTCCCCGAGCACGAAGAAGGCGCGCCACAGGTCCTCGACGTTGCGCTTGTACGCCGCGCCAAGCGGCCCATAGTCGAAGAAGCCCGCGAGTCCGCCGTAGATCTCGTAGCTTGGCTGCAAGTAACCGCGGCGCTTCAGGACGTCCATCAGCTTGTCGTGGACGTCGGGGCCGTTCGTTTCGGCGGGCACGAAAGCGCCGATGGGAGGCGGGCCTTAAAACGTTCTTCTGAACACGACCAGCATCTCCGGGTCGTCCACCCGCAGCGCTCGCGCTTCGTACGCGCCGGTCACGCCGCCCCACAGCGACTCCACCTCGAAGCCCGCGGCGTGGCCCATCGCGAGCACTTCCCGCGGCGTGAACGCGCGCGTCGCAAGGGAGAACGTGGTTTGCTCCCCGGTGGGGCTGCGCACGCGGTTCATGTCCACCATGACGTTCGTGCGCAGGTCGAAGTTCTCGTCGTGGCACATCGTGAAAGCGTTCATGGCTGATAGCACGAAGCGAGCGCCAGGCTTGAGCGCTTCGCGCACGCTTCGGAGCATGGAGACGTGCGCCTCGTCATCGGGCAGAAGACCGAAGGCGCCCTCGCACACGCTCCACGCCCCATCGAAGACGCCCCGAAAGGGCAGCGCTCGCGCGTCCGCGCGGACCAGGCCCAGCGCCTTGCGGTCCTTGCGCGCGACGCCGAGGAGGCCACGCGTGAGGTCCGCGCCAACGACGCGCCACGGCAAGAGCGGGTGATGCCGCGCCACGCCGCACGCGACGTCGAGCACGAGCGAGCCGTCTGGCAGGTCGAGCGCCTTGCGCAAGAACCTAGCCTCCTGCTTCGTGCCCTTCGAGTAATCGAACCGCAAGTAGTTCTCGCGCACGAAGTCACCGATCTGCTCGAACGCCCGGCCACCGGCGAAGGGATCACCCATGGGGGCGCGACCGTGCTTCGTGTGGATGATGGTTCTGCGAACCAGCATTCAAATAGAGGTACCGTCGTCGCTGGAATCCCGCCAAGCCTCCCGGATCCCTCTGTGAGGACGAGCCGTTACACTGCCTCGGCAGTTCGGCGTCGCCGATCCACCTGCGCATGGCGGTAAGGAGTCAGATCATCCAATGCTTCGCCCGAGAACCCTCTCGCGCTACTGCCCCAAGTGCAAGAAGCACACGGTGCAGGAAGTCGAGCGCGTGAAAAAGCGTAAGGCCAGTGAACTCAAGAAGGGACAGCGCCGGTTCCGCCGCGTCACTGCGGGTTACCGCGGTTTCCCTCGCCCCAAGCCCGAGGGCCGCGAGAAGGCCACCAAGCGCGTCGCGCTGCGGTACCGCTGCAAGACGTGCAAGAAGGCCAACCAGCCCGCTGCAAAGCGCGCCAAGAAGTTCGAGCTCAAGGAGGCGGCTTAATGCGCAACGGCACCACGAAGTTCCTGAAGGTCAAGTGCAAGGACTGCGAGAACGAGCAGATCGTGTTCAGCAAGGCCGCCACGAAGGTGTCCTGCAACGTCTGCAACGCCGCGCTCGCAGAGCCCCGCGGTGGCCACGCAAACCTGCTCGGCGAAGTCACCGCCGAGTTCCTCTAAGCGATAGGCCAACTCGGCGTCGCCGCTTCACGGCGGCACCGCCGAGTTGCTCTAAGCGATAGGCCAACTCGGCGTCGCCGCTTCAGGGCGGCACAGCCGAACTCCTGTGAACATCCTGCCGCCTGCACGCGGGCGGCCGGCCTTCTTCTTTCGCACTTTCTGATGAGCATTCCTTCAAATACCCATAGGCAATCTCCGCGAACGTACCGCCATGGTCAAGAGAACTCCGTTCCCCGAGGAAGGCGAGCTCGTCGTCGCCACGGTCAAGGAAGTGAAGGGCTTCGGCGCCTTCGTCAACCTCGACGAGTACCCGGGCAAGGAGGGCTTCATCCACATCGCGGAGGTCGCCGCCGGCTGGGTCAAGTACGTCCGTGACCACATCCGCGAGAACCAGAAGATCGTCGCCAAAGTGCTGACGGTCGATACGAACCGCGGTCACGTGGACCTCTCGCTCAAGCGCGTGAACGACCACCAGCGCCGCGAGACCATCGCGAGCTGGAAGAACGAGCAGAAGGCCGAGAAGCTCTTCGAGATCCTCGGCGAGCGCCTCAACAACAAGCCCGAGGACATGCTCCAAGAGTTCGGCCTCAAGCTGGTCGAGACGTACGGCTCGCTCTACGCCGCCTTCGAGACGGCCTCGCTTGGCGAGGAACAACTCGAGGAGGACGGTTTCAAGGGCCCGTGGGTGAAGGCGTTCACCACGCTGGCCAAGGAGAACATCCAGGTCCCCTTCGTGCACGTCAAGGGATTCGTGGAGCTGCAAAGCTTCGCCAAGGACGGCGTCTCCGAGATCCGCGAAGCGCTCGAAGCTGCAGAGGAGTCCGAGTACGAGGACGTCGATATCGAGGTCCAGTACACTGGCGCTCCACGCTACCGGATCCGAGTCAAGGCCCCCGACTACAAGGTCGCCGAAGAAGAGCTGAAGGGCGCGGCAGACCGTGCTATCAAGGTCATCGCGAAGGGCGGCGGCATCGGCGCCTTCATCCGTGGCGAGGAAGCCTGAGGCGAGAGGTGTGAGCCTCCTCCAGTGCAAGGAGCACGGCTACACGCTCTCACCCAAGTGCCCCACGTGCGGCGTCAACACGGCGCGCGCGGGACCCGCGAAGTACTCTCCAGAAGACCCCTATGGGGCTTATCGGCGGAAGCTCAAACTGATGGAACGCGAAAAGGGGGCCGCAAAATGAAGGACGTCGAGATCGATCACTACGAGCAGCCGCAGTTGAACGACCCCATCTTCATCGAGGGGCTGCCCGGCGTGGGGAACGTGGGCA
>JBAZZN010000203.1:0-5430 GCA_041658815.1 Thermoplasmatota archaeon | reverse complement strand
CTGCGACAATGACTCCGACCGCGATGATGCCGACGCGGACCAGGAACGCGTCCGAGCCAACGAGCACGGCCCACTGCTGCGCGGCCTCATCGCTCGTGGGTGGCATCGTCACGCTCGCCGTCGCCGACGTCGCCCCCCACGAGACGACGCGGACGCCGACCAGGCCTCCCAGCGGGGGCGCGGGGAGGCGAATGCTTGTCGTTGGCGTGTTCTCCCACGCGCTCCAGCCGTCACTCGTGGTCGCTATGATGCGCGCATGCAGGGGGCCGCCGCTGGCCTGGTTGATATCAACGCGCATGCCGCCTTGCTCGGTGCTCGCGCGCGCGGTGAGCCCCACTGGTGCTGGCACGCTGATGCCGTAGTACACGGCGACAGTGTCCGCGCCGTCACCGTGCCCCTCGGCTGAAGCGCGCGCGGTGAGGAAATCCATGAACGTTCCGTCAGGCGGGCTGGTGAAGTCCACCGTGGCCACGCCGTCGGGCCCGGTGGTGACGCGTTGGTCGAAGCGGCCGCTTCCGGTACTGAAGTGGACGCTTGCATTGGCGAGGGGCATGCCGTTGGCCCACACGAGCGCGCGAACGGGCATCGAGCCGTTGGGGGGCGGTCGCGGGGCATCCGATTCGAGGGCGACGAGGAGGGGCTGCTTTCCGAAGAGCTCGGCCTCGAACTGGAGGAGCGCGGTGGGTGCTCGTAGCTCGCTGCCTGGCCGGCGTGCCATGATGAAGCTGAAGGCCTCGTCCATCGTCCAGTGGTTGCGTCGCATTTCCCACGCCGCCGCGAACGTGGCAGCGCGGTGCCAACCGTTCGCGCAATGAATGTACATGGGCTTGCCAGCGGCTTCCTCGGCTTGGGCCCACGTGAGGAACGTGCGCAGTTGCGTGATGTTGATGTCCTCCGCGTGGTCAACGGGGAGGTAGAGATAGTCCATTCCTGCGGCTTTGATAGCATCGGCCGGGTCGGGGTGCTCGCTTCGGAAGTCCGCGATCGCGCCGAACCCCCGCGAGGCCAAGTAGGCCACGTCCTCGCTCGTGAGCCCGCCGCCACCCACGGCGAGCACGCCCTCTTCTGCCCACGCGAGGTTGCGTGGGTCGGACTGGGGCCCGGGCACGTCTTGTGATGCGGCCAGCGGCAGCAGCCCGGCGAGGAGAATGGGCGCGATGACTATGGCCCGCACCTGGATCCCCTCCCCATAGCAGCGCTTGCGCGATGTGGAACGCAAGCCGAAAGCTGCTATTGCAACTTGGAATAGGTCGTGGCAACGCTCCACGCGACGCTCGCGTCCGTGGTGCCTGGTGGCGCTGTGGGCAGCGGGACGGGCGTGCCGGCGTCGGCCCTCGTGAACTCGACCTTGATCTTCCAGTCGCCCGCGCCAAGCGTGGCGTTGTCGGTGGCGGGGATCGGCACGGTCACCGTGATCGTGCCCGTGTCCTTGGGCTCGCTCACGGCGCCTTCGGGCACGCCAGCGGGGGGCGAGACTGTGAGCTTGAGCGTGTCCTTGCCGTTCGTGGCCTTCCACGTGAGAGTGAACGTGACGTTGCGTAGGTGCGTACCGTTCATCGTTACGAGCTTCTCGGCGGACTTGCCCAGGTCCACCGTGCCAGTCGTGGTGGGGCCCGTGGCGTTCACGAGCGCGCCTGCGCCGCCAGGAACGTTCGTGTCAGCAGCGTCGCGTTCGTACGAGAAGACCGCGACCATGCCTGCCACGAGGATGATGGCGCCCACGATGCCGATAACGAGGTCGCGGTTCATGGGCCGAGCACCATTGGTGCTTGCCAAGAATGCTTCTGTACCAGACGCGAACACGCGACAACGCGAACATGCGGCTGGATCAAGTCGTGGCGTGTTCGCGTGTTCGCGTGTTGGCGCTCAGATCTCGACTTGCGACCCGACCTCGATCACGCGGTCCGGCGGGATGCGGAAGTACGCCGTGGCTTGTTGGGCGTTGCGGGACATGAATCCGAAGAGACGCTCGCGCCAGAACGGCATGCCTGGGTGCTTGGACGCGACGATGCGCTCACGCCCAAGGAAGAACGTCGTCTCGGCCAGCGGCAAGTGGAGTCCCTTCTCGCGCAGGAGCTTCAGCATCTCGACGGCGTTTGGCTCGTCCATGAACCCGTATCGGGCCGCCGCGCGGTAGAACCCGTTCCCCAAGTCCGAGTAGCTCACGCGCTCGTCGCGGGGGACGTGGGGCACGTCCTCCGTTTCCACGCTGAGGACGATGACCTTGAAGTGGAGCACGCGGTTGTGCTCGAAGTTCTTCATTAGGGCGGGCGGCGCGGTCTTGGGGTTGCCCGTCATGTACACGGCGTTGCCGCGCACGCGCGTGGGCGCGCGCTTCGCGAGGTGCTCCTGCACGAACTTCTCGAGGGGGATGCTCGTCTGGCGCAAGCGCTCGCCAAGCGTGCGCCGGCCCGCGCGCCACGTTGTCATCAGCGCGAAGACGACGACGGCGACGACGAGCGGGAGCCAACCGCCTTGCGGGATCTTCATGAGGTTGGCCGCGAGGAACATCAGTTCCGCGCTCAGGAAGAGCGCGATGAGCGCGTACACGGCGGCGCGCGGCCACTTCCACCTGGTGAGCGCCACCTGGGACAAGAGGATGGTGGTGCAGACGAAGGTGCCAGTGACAGCTACGCCGTATGCTGCGGCGAGGTTCGCGCTCGACCGGAACGTGAGCACGATGGTGATGGTGGCGACCATCAGCGCCCAGTTGACCTGGGGCACGTAGATCTGTCCGATCTCGCGCTCGCTCGTGTGACGGACTTCCATGCGGGGGCAGTACCCAAGTTGGACGGCTTGCGCCGTGATGGAGAACGCACCAGATATCATCGCTTGCGACGCGATGATGGTCGCGCACGTGGCCAGGATGATGAGCGGGACGAGCGACCACGTCGGCGCCAGGATGTAGAATGGGCTGGCAGAGGCGGCGGGGTCGGTGAGGATGAGCGCGCCTTGGCCGAAGTAGTTGAGCGCGAGCGCGGGGAGGACCAAGACCAGCCACGTCAAGCGGATCGGTCCGCGGCCGAAGTGGCCCATGTCCGCGTACAACGCCTCGGCGCCGGTGACGACGAGCACGACGGCGCCCATCACGAGGAAGCCTGGCCAGCCGTTCCGCACGAAGAACTGGAGCGCGAGCACTGGGTTCAGGGCGACGAGGATGCCCGGCTCGAGCGCGATACCGCGGAGCCCCAGCAGCGCGAGCACGATGAACCAGAGGACCATGATGGGGCCGAAGAGCTTCCCGATGCCCGCCGTGCCGCGACGCTGCAGCGCGAAGAGTCCGATGAGCACGGCGACGGTGATCGGGATGACGAACGGTTGCAGCGTCGGCTCCTTGAGTTCGATCCCTTCGACCGCGGAAAGGACCGAGATGGCTGGCGTGATCATGCCGTCACCGTACAGCAGCGCTGAGCCAAAGAGCGCCAGCGCGACGAGCCACTTCGTGCGTCGCCGCCGACCAAGTCCGGCTTCGCCCTTGCTGTGCTTGGGGTGCACGAGCGCCATGAGCGACAAGATCCCGCCTTCCCCCTCGTTGTCCGCGCGCAGCACGAAGAGGAGGTACTTGACGGTGACAATGAGGATGAGCGACCAGAAGACCAGTGAGAGGACGCCCAAGACGTTGTCGCGCGTGGGCGCCATGCCGAACTCGCCATTGAAGCAAGCTTGCAGCGCGTAGAGGGGGCTCGTGCCGATGTCGCCAAAGACGATGCCCAATGCCGCAAGCGAGAGGACCATGAAGTAGCCCCTCGAGACGACGGCGCGCGCGGACCCGGTCACCAAGCGTCTCCCGCGACGCCGGAAGTAGCTCAAAGCCGTTGCTCCTTTTGTCGCGCCAAAAGGGGGGTCTGGGGTCTCGTGGCTAGCCTTTGGGGGAACCCCTGCACGGGGTTACCGAAGCGAAGCTGAGGGGCCGACGCGATCCGCAGAGCGCGTCAAGCCCCCCAAACCCCCTCCCCAAGCTCACCCGATCTTGTATCCCTTGCCTTCGAGCCGAACGCGGGCGGCCTTGCGGTGATCGCCCTGCAGTTCGATGCGGCCGTCCTTCACGGTGCCGCCCGTGCCCAAGTGGTCCTTCAGGTCCTTGGCGAGCGCCTTGATATCGACGGACGAGTCGAAACCCTCGATGATGGTCATGTTCTTTCCGTATCGCCGAGCGTCCAGCGTGATGCTGACCGCGCTGGCCTCCATGCCCATCAGCTCGTCGAGGCCTAGCTCCTTGTCGATGTCGCGGACCATTCGCAGACCACCATGCCCCCTGCTTGGGTATGAGGACTCACTTTCGGTTTGTCAGAGCGCGAGCGCTTCCGCGGCGACGCCGTGCCTCTCGGTGCAGGATGGGCAGGCGCCGCATGGCGCTTCTCCGTCCTCGTAGCAGCTCCACGCAAGCGCCATGGGCACGCCCAGCTCGCGGCCCAGCGCGACGACTTCCAGCTTCGTTAGCGCGATGAGGGGCATGACGAGCGATGGTCCGTGGGGCGGACCTTCGTCGGGCGACCAGAGCCCGTCCTGGACTATGCGTTCGAATCGCTCGAAGAACGAGGGAGTGGCGTCGGGGAAGCGGGCCGCGTCTTCCGCGTGATGACCCCCGACGATGATGTCGCACGCGAGCAGTTCCGCGTAGTACGCTGCCGTCGCGTAGAAGATGGCGTTTCGCGCGGGAATGTACCCGCGCGGGGCATCGCGCGCCACGCGCGAACGCTCGTGCACGAGTGGTGCGTCTGCGGGCTCTGCAAGGAACGGGAGGTCAGCTTCGATCAAGTGCAAGCCAGCACGGTCGGCCAGGTCCCGCGCGGCCCGGGCCTCGCGCACCGGGCGACCCTTGTAGCGGTACGTGAGCGGAACGATATCATGACCCGCGCGCTGGGCCCACCAGAGGGCGACGGCGCTGTCCAGCCCGCCAGAGAGGAGCACGAGGGCGCGCATGTGACTCACGCTCTGATGGCTTAGCGTGGCGTTTGAACGTTTCCTGGCGCGGAGGAAGCAGGTAACCTCGTGATAGGTGGTCCTTCACGGATCATCCCTCGATGATCACCGGGGCGACCGTTCCAGCCGCGGCGACCGCGCGCTGCAAGAGGGGTTCGAGCGCCGCGTCCGCCTGCGCGTAGATGACGAGGAGGAGGTCGGTGGTGGCCCCCAGCATGATGACCTTCACGCGGTCTGTCTGCGCGATGATGTGGCGCAAGTGCGTCGAGTCCAATTCGCCCAACGCGATCTCGGCTGCGCCATAGATGGTGGCGCTCATGGCACTGAACGTCTCGCGCGCGAGCTCCTGGTGGCCCACGGCCTTCACGCTGAGGCCGTCGCGGCTGAGGATGGCGGCGCCTAAGACGCCTGGCGACTTGGCCAAGTCTTCGAGCAGTCGCTCCAACTGTTCGTGGCGTGCCATCTCACGGTTTCGATGGGCGGCTACGGCTATTAAGGGAGTGGGAT